>NZ_JBFBBE010000099.1:0-34076 GCF_040682555.1 Streptomyces sp. NPDC051172 | reverse complement strand
GGAGTTTGAGGACGAGGCCGTTCAGGCCGAAAGCGGGGGTCTGGGGGCGCAGCCCCCAGGGACGGGACGGGTAGGGGCGGCGGGGGCGTTGTCCACAGCCCCCGACGTCCGCCCGGGCATCGACGTACGCTGGAGACCCCCGGCCGGTCACCGCGTCGGGCGATTCGCGTTGCCCACCCCCGGACGAAAGCCGCCCCGAATGAGCCTGCACGGTCTGCTCGACGCCGTCGTCAAGGACACCGCCCTCGCAGAAGCCGTCAAGGCGGCCACCGACGGCAACCGCATGCACATCGACCTCGTCGGCCCCCCCGCCGCCCGACCCTTCGCGATCGCCGCCCTCGCCCGCGAGACCGGCCGCCCCGTGCTCGCGGTGACGGCGACCGGACGCGAGGCGGAGGACCTGGCCGCAGCCCTGCGCTCGCTGCTGCCGCCGGACCGCGTCGTGGACTACCCCTCCTGGGAGACACTCCCGCACGAGCGGCTGAGCCCCCGCAGCGACACCGTCGGCCGCCGCCTCGCCGTGCTGCGCCGCCTGGCCCACCCCCGCCCCGACGACCCCGAGACCGGCCCGGTCTCCGTCGTCGTAGCGCCGGTACGGTCCGTGCTGCAGCCGCAGGTCAAGGGCCTGGGAGACCTGGAACCGGTCGCACTGAAGACCGGGCAGACCGCCGATCTGAACGAGATCGTGGAATCCCTCGCCGCCGCCGCGTACGCGCGCGTGGAGCTCGTCGAGAAGCGCGGCGAGTTCGCCGTACGAGGCGGCATCCTGGACGTCTTCCCGCCCACCGAGGAACACCCCCTGCGCGTGGAGTTCTGGGGCGACGACGTCGAGGAGATCCGCTACTTCAAGGTCGCCGACCAGCGCTCCCTCGAAGTCGCCGAGCACGGCCTGTGGGCGCCGCCCTGTCGTGAACTCCTGCTCACGGACGACGTACGCGCGCGTGCGCGCACCCTCGCCGAACAGCATCCGGAGCTGGGCGAACTGCTCGGCAAGATCGCCGAGGGCATCGCGGTCGAGGGCATGGAGTCCCTCGCCCCCGTCCTGGTCGACGACATGGAGCTGCTGATCGACGTCCTGCCCAAGGGCGCCATGGCCGTCGTATGCGATCCGGAGCGGGTACGCACACGTGCCGCCGATCTGGTCGCGACCTCCCAGGAGTTCCTCCAGGCGTCCTGGGCGGCCACGGCCGGCGGCGGCGAGGCACCCATCGACGTCGGCGCCGCATCACTCTGGTCCATCGCGGACGTCCGTGACCGGGCCCGCGAGCTGGACATGATGTGGTGGTCGGTCTCCCCCTTCGCGGCGGACGAGGACCTCACGCTGACATATGCCGCTGACGCGGCGGGCGACACCCTCAAGCTCGGCATGCACGCCCCCGAGACCTACCGCGGCGACACCGCCAAGGCCCTCGCCGACACCAAGGGCTGGCTCGCCGAGGGCTGGCGCACGGTGTTCGTCACCGAGGGCCACGGCCCGGCGGCCCGCACGGTCGAGGTGCTGGGCGGCGAGGGCATCGCCGCCCGCCTCGACGTGGAGCTCGGGGCGATCTCCCCGTCCGTCGTTCACGTGGCGTGCGGCTCGATCGACTACGGCTTCGTCGACCCGGCGCTCAGGGTCGCCGTCCTGACCGAGACCGACCTGTCCGGCCAGAAGGCCGCCGGCAAGGACGGCGCCCGGATGCCGGCCCGCCGCCGCAAGACCATCGACCCGCTCACCCTGGAGGCGGGCGACTACATCGTCCACGAGCAGCACGGCGTCGGCCGCTACATCGAGATGGTGCAGCGCACGGTGCAGGGCGCCACCCGCGAGTACCTCGTCGTCGAGTACGCCCCCGCCAAGCGCGGCCAGCCCGGCGACCGTCTCTACATCCCCACCGACCAGCTGGAGCAGATCACCAAGTACGTCGGCGGCGAGGCCCCCACCCTGCACCGCCTGGGCGGCGCCGACTGGACGAAGACCAAGGCACGTGCGAAGAAGGCCGTAAAGGAGATCGCGGCCGACCTCATCAGGCTGTACAGCGCGCGCATGGCCGCCCCCGGCCACACCTTCGGCCCGGACACCCCCTGGCAGCGCGAGCTGGAGGACGCCTTCCCGTACGCGGAGACGCCCGACCAGCTCACCACCATCGCCGAGGTCAAGGAGGACATGGAGAAGTCGGTCCCCATGGACCGCCTGATCTGCGGCGACGTCGGCTACGGCAAGACGGAGATCGCGGTGAGGGCCGCCTTCAAGGCCGTACAGGACGGCAAGCAGGTCGCGGTCCTCGTCCCCACGACCCTTCTCGTGCAGCAGCACTTCGGGACGTTCTCCGAGCGCTACTCCCAATTCCCCGTCAACGTAAGGGCGCTCAGCCGCTTCCAGACCGACACGGAGGCGAAGGCCGTCCTGGAGGGGCTGCGGGAGGGCTCGGTGGACGTCGTCATCGGCACCCACCGTCTCTTCTCCTCGGAGACCAAGTTCAAGGACCTCGGTCTGGTCATCGTCGACGAGGAGCAGCGCTTCGGCGTCGAGCACAAGGAACAGCTGAAGAAGCTGCGCGCCAACGTCGACGTCCTGACGATGTCCGCGACCCCCATCCCCAGGACCCTGGAGATGGCCGTGACCGGCATCCGCGAGATGTCGACGATCACCACACCCCCGGAGGAGCGCCACCCCGTCCTGACCTTCGTCGGGCCGTACGAGGAGAAGCAGATCGGCGCCGCCATCCGCCGCGAACTCCTGCGCGAGGGCCAGGTCTTCTACATCCACAACCGGGTCGAGTCCATCGACCGGGCCGCCTCCCGGCTGCGTGAGATCGTCCCCGAGGCGCGCATCGCGACCGCCCACGGCCAGATGTCCGAGTCGACCCTCGAACAGGTCGTCGTCGACTTCTGGGAGAAGAAGTACGACGTCCTCGTCTCGACCACGATCGTCGAGTCCGGCATCGACATCTCCAACGCCAACACCCTGATCGTGGAGCGCGGCGACAACTTCGGCCTCTCCCAGCTGCACCAGCTGCGCGGCCGGGTGGGCCGCGGCCGCGAGCGCGGTTACGCCTACTTCCTGTACCCGCCGGAGAAGCCCCTGACGGAGACCGCCCACGAGCGTCTGGCGACGATCGCCCAGCACACCGAGATGGGCGCCGGCATGTACGTCGCCATGAAGGACCTGGAGATCCGCGGCGCGGGCAACCTCCTCGGCGGCGAACAGTCCGGCCACATCGCGGGCGTCGGTTTCGACCTGTACGTCCGTATGGTCGGCGAGGCGGTCGCGGACTACCGGGCCTCCCTGGAGGGCGGGGTGGAGGAGGAGCCGCCCCTGGAGGTCAAGATCGAGCTCCCCGTCGACGCGCACGTCCCGCACGACTATGCGCCGGGCGAGCGCCTGCGCCTGCAGGCCTACCGCGCCATCGCCTCCGCCAACACGGAGGAGGACATCAAGTCCGTGCGCGAGGAACTCGTCGACCGCTACGGCAAGTTGCCCGAACCGGTGGAGAACCTGCTGCTCGTTGCGGGCCTGCGGATGCTCGCCCGCGCCTGCGAGGTCGGCGAGATCGTCCTGCAGGGCAACAACATCCGCTTCGCACCGGTGGAGCTCCGGGAGTCCCAGGAGCTCAGGGTCAAGCGCCTGTACCCGGGGACCGTCATCAAGCCGGCCGTCCACCAGGTGCTGGTACCGCGTCCGAAGACGGCGAAGGTGGGTGGAAAGCCGCTGGTCGGGCGGGAGTTGCTGGGCTGGGTGGGCGAGTTCCTGACGTCGATCCTGGGGTCGTAGCCGTCCCGCTGCGCAAGGAAGCCGTCCGCGGGAGGCGGATTCCGCGGACGGCTGCTGTGTGACCTACGGCTGTTCGGGCCTGCCGCGATCCATGCCGAGCTGCCCCTCGATGCGCTGCTGGGCGTCGTCGACCTGGTTCTCGTATTTGTTGCCCGTTCTCTCGTTGACCTTCCGCTCCGCGGCGTCGGACATTTCCTTGGCCTTGTCCTGCGCCTGACGGTTGCTCTTGAACCTGTCGAAGATGCCCATCCAGAGCTCCTTCCCGAGGTGACTCAGGAACGACGATACGTCCCTTGTGTGACAAACGCCCACTGGGTCGCTTCTGGTCTGGACCTCGTGAATGCCTCCGTGCGCCCGCTCGCTACGGTGTGCGGACAGTCGTACGGGAAATTCGTACGAGAGGAGACCACCCGTGCGGGGGTGGATCGCGCAGGCAAGGGGAGGGCGCTCCATGAGGCGTCTGAGGGGTGGGGCGGCTGCCGCCATGGTGCTGGTGTGCGCCGTGGCCGGATGCAAGGCCGGGACGAAGACCGGATCCGGCGGGCCGCAGGAGACCGGGGGCGGCGGTGCGGCCCTCACGGCCGCCGAGTCGCTGACCGTGAAGGGGCGCGCGCCGAAGACGGGTTACTCCCGGGACAGGTTCGGCGCCGCCTGGGCGGACACCGACTCCAACAGCTGCGACACCCGTGACGACGTCCTCAAACGGGACCTGGACGAGGTGAAGTTCAGTGACGGCAAGTGCAAGGTGTCTTACGGAGTCCTGGAGTCGGACCCGTACTCCGGCCAGAAGGTGACCTACCGCCGCGGCCGCAGCCTCGTCGACATCGACCACATGGTCGCGCTCTCCGACGCCTGGCAGAAGGGCGCCAAGTACTGGGATGCGCGCAAGCGCATAGCCCTCGCCAACGACCCGCTCAACCTCCTCGCCGTCGACGCGAGCATCAACCGCGCCAAGGGCGACGGCGACACGGCGACCTGGGTGCCGCCCAACAAGGCCTACCGGTGCACCTATGTCGCCGCCCAGGTCGCGGTGAAGAAGAAGTACGGGCTGTGGGTGACCGCCGCCGAGAAGGCCGCGATGGAGAAGGTCCTCAGGACCTGCCCGGGGCAGAAACTCCCCTCCGGCGGCAACCCGACCGAGGCGCCGGCCCGGTTCCGCGCCGGCTGACGGGGACGGGCCGGGGGCCCGGCTACGCCTGCTTGTTCAGCGCCGCGAGGACCGTCGTCGTCACCTTCTTCGCGGACGCGGCGCCGTTGTCGCTGCCCGCCGTGGACAGCACGGTGACCACCGAGTTGCCGGACCGGGCCGCGATCAGCGTGGTGCCGTTCTGCCAGGTGCTGCTCGTCAGCCTCATCGTGTAGGCCTCGTCCCCGAGCCCGGAGGCGGACTTGCCGGTGAGCTTCACCTTGGCGTGCGCGTCGGTGTCCGTGAACGTGGCGCACTCGGCGGCGACGGACTGCAGGCTCTTCATCACCGCGGCGGCCGTGGTGCCCTGGAAGGTGTCGATCTCCTGGGCGACCTCCTGCGTCTTGTCCTTGCTCGCGTAGTCGTTCTGCGCGAACGACACGCCGCCCTTGTAGCCGCTCACCTGGATCCAGGACGTGGCTTCCAGCCTGGTGCAGTCCGGCTTCGCACTCTTCTTGGCGGACGGGGAGAGGAGGGTGCCGCCGGTGTCCGAGGAACCGTCGGCCTCGATGGTGAGCCCGGCGGGGAAGGCCGAAGCGGGTGCCAGCGCCTTCTTCAGCTCCGTACCGGTGGGCAGAGAGGCGTTGGGGTCCTTCGCCTTGGCCGCGGCCGCCTTGTCGGAGGAAGCCCCGCCCCCCTGGTCGGAGGAGGAACCGGACGAGCAGGCGGTGAGGGCCAGGGGGAGTGCCGCAACGGCGAACAGGGTGGCGACACGAGGCGAGAGACGCATGACAGTCCTTCAGAGGATGGAGTTGACGGGGGAGCGCACGGCATGCCGTGCAAGGGCCGGAGGCGGCCCGGGGCGTGGGGAGTGGGGCCGCCCGTGGAAGCCGGTGGAACGGCTCGGTGAGCGGCGAGCGGTCATGGTAAGCGTGCGGGTGGGGCGGCCGAACCCCAGGTGGGGGGCGGTGAGCCGGCGCCGGCCCGGTGCCCGGGCCGCGCCCCGGCGGTCACAGGAGGGGCAGGGCGGGCCGCCTTCTTCCAGTCACCGCAGCCGGTGGTCTTGAAGTAGGCGTCGCCCGGGCTGCGCCTTGTCACCTGCGTTCGCCGTGACGACGCCGATGACCACGACCCCCACGACGGCGCCCAGCGCAAGCTTGCCCTTCATGCCCATGGCGAAGTCCCCCCTTGGACGTTCGGATGTGGCGACTGCCGTTGCCCGGCGGCTGCCGTTCACGGTGTTCGCTGGGTCAATAAGAGCAGAGCTTGTGAACCGAGTCAACACGGTTCACGGGGGCGAGTATGTACACGGCCGTGAATGCATGGATCTTGCGCGCGTCGGTATGCTCGGCGTCACACTGTGACTACGAGGGGAGCCGGCGGGTGCAGGACAACGCGACAGAGGTGACCGCCGCCGGGATCGCACGGCTGGCCGGAGTCGGCCGCGCCGCCGTCAGCAACTGGCGCCGCCGCCACGCCGACTTCCCCAAGCCCGTCGGCGGCACCGAGACGAGCCCGTCCTTCGCGCTCGCCGAAATCGAGGCCTGGCTGCGCAAGCAGGGCAAACTCGCCGAGGTGCCTTTGCGTGAACGCGTCTGGCAGCAACTCGCCGGACATCCCGAGGGCCCCGTCACGGCACTGACCCACGCCGGCTGCGCCCTGCTGCTCATCCACGACCGGCCGACGGCCTGGCTGGAGGCGAGCGCGGGGTCCGACGAGCGGCTGGCGGCGATGTTGACGGGCGCGCTGGAGGACGTCCTGGTGCCGCGCTTCGGTGCGGCGGTTCGAGGGCGCAGTGTTCACGGCGGATCGGCCGAAGGCGCGGCGCCGGGTGTGAACTCCCCGCTGCCTGTGAACTCCCAGCTGGCTGTGAACACTCCTGCCTCCGCCCACACTCCCGCCTCCGCCCCCACACCACCCGCCGTGCAAGCCCCCTCCGGCCCCCAACTCCTCCCCTCCGCCCCCCTCCTGCGCGGTGTCGCCGAACTCGCCGCCGCATCAGGCGCCCGCCAGACCTTCGAGTTCCTGCTCGGCCGCCACCTCGACGCCAACCCCCGCCAGTACACGCTGACCCCCGCCGAACTCGCCGGCCTCATGGCCGACCTGGCAGGCACCGCCCGCACCCTCCTCGACCCCGCCTGCGGCACCGGCGCCCTGCTGCGCGCCGTCACCCCCAGACCCGACCAGGAGCTCTACGCCCAGGACAGCGCCCCCGACCTCGCCGCGCTCACCGCGCTGCGCCTCGCCCTGCACACGCCGGCGACCGTGCGCGGCGCCGCGGGCGACACGCTGCGCGCCGACGCCTACCCCGGGCTGCGCGCCGACGCCGTCCTGTGCCACCCGCCGTTCAACGAACGCAACTGGGGCCACGACGAACTCGCCTACGACCCCCGCTGGGAGTACGGCTTCCCGGCCCGCAACGAATCCGAGCTGGCCTGGGCCCAGCACGCCCTCGCCCGCCTGCGCGACGGCGGCACCGCCGTCCTGCTCATGCCGCCCGCCGCCGCCTCCCGCCGCTCCGGCCGCCGTATCCGCGCCGACCTGCTGCGCCGCGGCGCACTGCGCGCCGTCGTCGCCCTGCCCCTCGGCGCGGCACCCCCGTACAACATCCCGCTCCACCTGTGGGTGCTGCGCCGCCCCGACAAGGCGCCCGCGCAGCCCGAGGTGCTGCTCGCCGACACCGGGCAGTACGCCACCGAGGGGCGAGGCGGCCCCGACTGGCGGGCCGTGCGCGAGGCCGTGCTCGACGCCTGGGTCGCCTTCGACCGTGCCGGAAGGCTCGACGAACGCCCGGGCCTGGCCCGCTCCCTCCCCGTCATCGACCTCCTCGACGACGACGTCGACCTCGCCCCGGCCCGCCATCTGCCGCCCCCGGCCGTGGCCGACGGCGCCGGCGCGCTCACCGCCGTACGCGAACGCCTCGGCGAGACCCTGCGGTTGGCCGCCGACCTCACCCCGCCGCCCGCGGGCCACGCACAGCCCGCGCCCCGCTGGCCGGTCACCACCGTCGGTGAACTCGCCCGCGGTGGCGCCCTGGTGCTGCGCACCGGCGGAAACGGCGGCCACGCGCGCGTGCCCGTCCTCACCGACCACGACGTCTTCGCCCAGACCGCCCCCTCCGGCGCCCTGCCCGAGAGCGACGAGGACGCCGTGCTGACGCAGCCGGGCGACGTCGTCGTGCCGGTGCTCGGCGGCGGCTCGGTCGCGCGCGTGATCGACGACGCCACCGCGGGCGCCGCCCTGGGACGCAACCTCGTCCTCCTGCGCCCCGATCCCACGGCGCTCGACCCCTGGTTCCTCGCCGGCTTCCTGCGCGGCACCGCCAACAACCGCCAGGCCAGCAGCTACGCGTCCACGGCCACCCGCCTCGACGTGCGCCGCCTCCAACTGCCCCGCCTCCCCATGGACGAACAGCGGCGCTACGGCGAACGCTTCCGCGCCCTCGACGACTTCGAACGCGCCCTGCGGCACGCGGGCCGCCTCGGAGAGCAACTCGTGCGCGGGATGTACGACGGGCTGACGGACGGGACGGTCGCACCGGACTGACCGGACCGACCGACCGGACCGGCGCGTTCCCGTTCGTGGGACCTGACCAGCGCACAACGGTTCGGTACAACCCGGGACGCGTTGTCCTTGTCGGCCTATACGCTCGGACTCGGTACTCGCGCCGGTACTCACGTTCGTCCCCACCAGGCCTCCAGGAGCAGCCATGCAGGGCCACGGCTACGCCGCGCCTCCGCCCCGTCGACCCTCGACCGGGGTGCTGGTCCTGCTGCGTGTGATCTTCGTGGCGGTGGCGCTGCTCAGCATCGGATTCCTGGCCTGGGTGGCGACGCTCCGCGCGGCGATCGTGACCCGCAGGGCCACCGACTGGTGGATCTTCGCGGCCTCGGTGGTGGTCCTCGGCATCAGCTTCGCCTTCCTGAGCACCGACCACACCGACGACTACAGCACCCCGAACGGCAACGCGGGCATGATCATCCTGCTGCTGAACGCCGTGGCGTGCGCCGGCTACTACCTCTACGCGGACATACGTCACTTCGGGCCGGGTCCCACCGGCCACCCGATGGCCCCGGGCATGGGCTACGGCTACCCGCAGCCCCCGTCGCCGTACGCGGCCACGCTCCCGCAGACGCCCGTGGTGGCCGCGCCCTCCACGCCCGTACCGCCGCCCCCGCCGCCGCAGCGCCCCGCGCCCGCCCGTATCGACCAGGTGCGCGCCGAACTCGACGAGCTCAGCGACTATCTGCGCCAGCACCCGGGCCACTCCGACGGCAACCACGAGGGCGGAAGGTGACCGTGGCGGCAGGACGGGTCGTCGCCGGCCGCTATGCGCTGTCCACGCTGATCGGGCAGGGCGGCATGGGCCAGGTCTGGACGGCGTACGACGGGCGGCTCGACCGGCGCGTCGCGGTGAAGCTGCTGCGCCCCGACAAGGTGGCCGGGCAGGAGGCCGACGAGCTGCGCCGCCGCTTCGTGCGCGAGTGCCGGGTGACCGCGCAGGTCGACCACCCCGGCCTGGTCACCGTGCACGACGCGGGCAGCGAGGGCGAGGAACTGTTCCTCGTCATGCAGTACGTCGACGGCGCGGACCTCTCCGACCATCTCGCCGAGCACGATCCGTACCCGTGGCAGTGGGCGGTCGCCGTCGCCGCGCAACTGTGCGCCGTGCTGAGCGCCGTGCACGCCGTGCCGATCGTCCACCGCGACCTCAAGCCCCGCAATGTGATGGTGAAGCAGGACGGCACGGTCACCGTTCTCGACCTCGGCGTCGCCTCCGTGATGGACGCCGACACCACCCGGCTCACCCACACCGGCACCCCCATCGGCTCGCCCGCCTACATGGCGCCCGAGCAGGCCATGGGCGGCGCGGTCGGCCCGTACACCGACCTGTACGCGCTCGGGGTGCTGCTGCACGAACTCCTCAGCGGCGACGTGCCGTTCGCGGGCTCCACGGCACTCGGCGTACTGCACCGGCACCTGTACGAGCCCCCGGTCCCCGTGCGCCGTATCCGCCCGGAGGTCCCCGAGGCGCTCGAAGCCCTGGTCCTGCGCCTGCTCGCCAAGGACCCGCAGCACCGCCCCGCCTCCGCCCAGGAGGTCTACGACCACCTGGAGCTGCTGCTGCCCGCGCGCGGCACGCCCACCGGGGCACCCCTCGACCCCACCCGCCCCTTCCTGCGCCCGCACGCCCCTTGGCCGGACCGCGCGCGCACGCCCGCGCCCCGGCTCGCGCCCGTCACCCCGCCCGTGGAGAAGGCGGAGAAACCGGACGTCGCCCGGGCCGTCGACGAGGTCAAGCGACTCCTCGGCGAGGGCCGCATCACCCAGGCCGTCGACATCCTCGGCGCGATCCTGCCGGCCGCCGCCGAACAGCACGGCGAGCACTCCCCGGTCGTCCGCACCCTGCGCAAGCAGTACGCGGCGACCCTCATGGACGACGGCCAGTACCGGCGCGCACTGCCCGAACTGCGCCGCCTCGCCGACGAACGCGCCGCCGAGGCGGGCCAGGCCGACCCGCAGTCGCTGCGCTTCCGCTACGAGGCCGCCCAGTGCCTGGAGTCCCTCGGTGAACCGGCGGCCGCGCTCGCCGAGTACCGCGCGCTGCTGCCGTACTACGAGAACCAGTACGTGGCCGGCGACCCCGAGCTCGCCCACGACGTCCGCCGCCGCATCGGGCACCTCCTGCTCGCCCTCGGCGACCGCGCAGCAGCGCACGACACACTCGCCCGGCTCCTGCTCGACGTGGAGCGCCTGCGCGGCCCCGGCCACCCGCTCGCGGCCGAAATCCGCCGCACTCTGGGGTGGTTGGGGCAGGTGCGAGGTTAGTTTTTACCGAGCCCTGAGGGATTATTGTGATCCTCGGGGGCTTATTTTTCCCGAAAGCATGACCGGGTCCGGATACGTTTCCGTTCGTTTTACGCCAGGCAACGCAGCACGCCTGGCAACGCACAATGCAGCCGACGCACAACCAGGGGTGGGGTACACATGGCAGGCCATCGGCAGTCCAAGAAGCGCAGATACATCACCTGGGCCGCCGCCGGTGCCGCCGTGGTCGCGGGAGCCGGCCTCGCCGCGCAGAGCTCCATGGCCGCCACCACCTGGCCCGCCCAGCAGACGTACACCGGCCGCGCCTTCGACACCTGTGCCGCCCCCTCCCTGGCCGCGATGAAGGCCTGGCACACCGGCTTCTACGGCGCCGCGGCCGTCTACGTCGGCGGCAGGAACCGCGGCTGCTCCCAGCCCAACCTCACCGCCTCCTGGGTGAAGTCGGTCAGCACGGTCGGCTGGAAGCTCATCCCGCTCTACGTCGGCGCCCAGCCGCCCTGCCAGTCCGGCTCCAGCCCCGAGAAGATCACCGCCACCACGGCCGCCTCCCTCGGCAAGACCGACGCGGACGACGCCGTGGCCAAGGCATCGGCGCTCGGTATGAAGGCCGGCAGCCCGATCTACCTGGACATGGAGTCGTACGACGTCACGAACACGTCGTGCAACAACGCCGTGCTCACCTATGTCCGCGCCTTCGACAAGGAGCTGCGCGCCAAGGTCTACCGCGCCGGCTACTACGGCTTCACCAGCTCCAGCGCGAAGGCCATCGCGAACGCCACCGACAAGACCGACCTGCCGGGCAACCTCTGGTACGCCCTGTGGGACAACCAGAACACCACGACCACGGACTGGCCGTTCGGCTCGACCCAGTACACGAACCACAGCCGCGGTCACCAGTACCTGGTCAACAGCAAGGAGACGCGGAACGGCTACACGATCACCGTGGACCGCGACGCATGGGACGCCCCGGTGGCCATCACCGGCTGAGCCCCGGCCCCCGCCGAGGCGCGACGGTGCCCGAAGTCGCGGTGAATCGTTGGTCGAATGGGTTGGCCACAGCCGACCCACTGCCTACCATCGATCACCGCAAGACTTTGTGCACCGTCGCACAATCTCCTCGGGAGGCTTCCTTGCACCGCCGCCGTCGCACCGCGCTCGTCCTCACCGCCGCGATCGCCGCCGCGGCCCCCGCCCTGACCGCCTGCGGAAGCGGTGCGCACCCCGGTGCGGCAGCCGTCGTCGGCGGTCAGCGGATCACCGTGGCGCAGCTTCAGACCCGGGTGAACGAGGTGCGCGCGGCGCAGCGGGCGGCCGTGAAGGACGACGCGCAGTACAAGCAGGCCGTCTCGCAGACCGCCGGACTCACCCGCGACACCCTGCACGGGATGGTCATCGACCGGGTACTGCACCGCGCCGCCCAGGACGCGGGCGTGAGCGTCACGCCCAAGGAGGTCCAGCAGATGCGCACGGGCCTGGAGCAGCAGGTCGGCGGCTCCAAGGCCCTCCAGACGGCCTGGCTCCAGCAGTACGGCGTCGCCCCGCAGCGCCTCGACGAGAACCTGCGCCTCCAGCTCGAGGCCCAGAAGCTGGCCCAGGCCCTCGGCGCCGACACCAGCAAGCCTGCCTTCTGGAACGCCCTGTCCAAGGCGTCCAGGGAACTCCACGTCGACCTGAACCCGCGCTACGGCACCTGGGACGTCCAGAAGAGCAGTCGCGTCGACGCGACGACCCCCTGGGTGCGAGAGGTCACGGCGACCGGGACGCAGCAGACGGCGTAACGGTCCTCCAGAGCCGCCGCCCCTGTGGACAGCGACCCGGCGGACCACGGCCCTGTGGACAACTTCCGGGGCTGTCGGCGGTGTGCGTTACGTTCGGATCGTGAACGCAACCAGCTCCGGACAGGCCCCCGGCCGCATCGTCCTGCTCACCACCAGCCACCGCGTCGCGCCCGGCCTGCTGTCCTGGCCCGCCTGGCAGGCCCTGCACGCCGCCGACCGCGTGCTGTGCTCGGACGGCACCCACCCGCAGCTGCCGTATCTGCGGGAGGCGGGCATACGGGTGGACGAGGCCGCCCCCGCCGCCGAGGAGCTGGTCGACACCTGCGCGGGCGGCCGTACGGTCGTGGTGGTCGCGACCGGCGAGGGCGAGCCGGCCCTCACCGACGGCCTGGCCCGCCTCGCCGGCTCCGGACGGATACAGATGCCGGAACTGGAGCTGCTCCCCGCCTCCTACGACCTCCCGGGCGCCCGCCTCCTGGACCTCGTCCAGGTCATGGACCGCATCCGCGCCGAGTGCCCGTGGTCGTCCCGGCAGACCCACAAGGGCCTGGCGAAGTACGGCATCGAGGAGGCGTACGAACTCGTCGAAGCGATCGAGGAGGGCGACCGCGACGAACTGCGCGAGGAACTGGGCGACGTCCTGCTCCAGGTGGTCTTCCACGCGCGGATAGCCGAGGAGGACCCGGACGCCCCCTTCTCCGTCGACGACGTGGCCGCCGGCATCGTCACCAAGCTCATCCACCGCCACCCGCACGTCTTCGGTGACGAGACCGCCGCCACGCCCGAGGAGGTCAAGGAGCACTGGCTGCGCACCAAGGCGGTCGAGAAGCAGCGCACCTCGGTGACGGAGGGCGTCCCGCTGGGCCAGCCGGGCCTGGCCCTCGCGGCGAAGCTGGCGTCGCGGGTGCGGACGGCCGGCCTTGAGGTTCCGCTGCCCCGAGCCGAGGGCGTCGGTTACGAGTTGCTCGGGCTGGCGGTGCGCGCCGAGGCGGAGGGCGTGGACCCGGAGGCCGCGCTGCGGGCGGCAGCCCGGGCCTACCGGGACGCGATCAAGGAGACGGAGGGCCGGATCCGCTCAGACGGCGGTGAAGCGCACGGGCAGGTCTCGTAGCCCGCGCATGATGAGCCCGCCCCGCCAGCGCAGCTCGGCGGGATCGGCGGCGAGCTCCAGATCGGGCAGCCGGCGCAGCAGCGTCTCCAGGGCGGTGCGGCCTTCGAGACGGGCCAGGGGGGCGCCGAGACAGTAGTGGATGCCGTGGCCGTATCCGAGGTGCTGGTTGTCCCGGCGGGAGAGATCGAGCGTGTCGGGCTGAGAGAAGCGTGCCGGGTCGCGGTCGGCCGCCGCCAGGACGACCAGGACGGGGTCGCCGGTGGCGATGCGCTGCCCGCCGATGGTCAGCGGCTCGGTGGCGAAGCGCCAGGTGGCCAGTTCCACCGGGCCGTCGTAGCGGAGCAGCTCCTCTATACCGGTGTCGAGCAGTGCGCCCTCACCGCGTCCGATCGACTCCTGGAGCCGCTGCCGCTGCCCGGGATTGCGCAAGAGCGCATAGGTCCCGTTGCCGATCAGGTTGATGGTGGTCTCGAAGCCGGCGAAGAGAAGCACGAAGCACATCGCGGCGGCCTCGTTCTCCGTGAGGTGCTCGCCGTGGTCGGAGGCGCGGATGAGGCCCGAGATCAGGTCCTCGCCGAGGTCACCCCGCTTGCGGTGGATGAGTTCGGCGAGATAGCCGCGGATCTTCTTCACGGAGCGGGCGACACCGCCGCGCGGCCCGCCGCCGTGGCGGATCATCATCCCCGCCCAGTCGCGGAAGTCGTCCTGGTCCTCGCGCGGCACGCCGAGCAGATCGCAGATCGCGTAGATGGGGAGGGGGAAGGCGAAGTCGTGGATCAGATCGGCCTCGCCGTGCGGCGCGAACCGGTCGATGAGGTCGTCCGTCAACTCCTGCACCCGCGGCGCGAATTCGGCCACCCGGCGCGGGGTGAACGCCTTGGAGACGAGGCGGCGCAGCCGGGTGTGGTCCGGCGGGTCGATATTGAGCAGATGCGTCATGAGATTGGCGCTGCGCTCACCCGGAATACCGGTCCTGCTCTTGCCCTGCGCGTCCTCGGCGTGATGCTCGGGGTTCTTCGAGAGCCGCCCGTCCGCGAGCGCCTGACGTGCGTCGGCGTAGCGGGTCACCAGCCATGCCTCGACCCCGCTGGGAAGTTTCGTCCAGTGGACGGGGGAGTGCTCGCGCAGCCAGGCGTAGGCCGGATACGGGTCGCCGGCGAATTCCCAGGTGAAGAGTTCGGGAGTGGTGTTCGGGACGTTCACGGGACGACCGTATCGGGAGCCCGCAGGTGGATGCGCCGCCGCAGCGAACGGGCCGAAGACGATGAGCGTTCAAGTCTGTGATCTTCACGTGATCTACGCGGCATTAACTTGTGACAAGTGATCGGCAGCCGCTACCTTCACGGACCAGCGCGGCGGTATCGAACGCCTGTCGGTGTCATGCGCCGCGCGGTTATCGCTGTCTCGTGAAAGGCCTCCGCATGCTCTCCGGGAACGGTCGACACCGTCGCCCCCGTCAGGCTCCGGCTCTCCTCGTCGCCGCCGGAGTGACCGGCTCCGCCATCGCGATCCCGCTCTTCGCCGCGGGCGGCGCCAGCGCCGCCGACGGCACCACGTGGGACAAGGTCGCCCAGTGCGAGACCGGCGGCTCCTGGAGCGAGAACAGCGGCAACGGGTTCTACGGCGGGCTCAAGTTGACCCAGGAGAACTGGGAGAAGTACGGCGGCCTCGACTACGCCCCCCGGGCCGACCTCGCCAGCCGCAACCAGCAGATAGCCGTCGCCGAGAAGCTCCTGGACGACCAGGGGGTCGGCGCCTTCCATACCTGCGGACTGACCTCCGGGCTCACCAAGGACTCGGGTTCGGCCGCCGTCGACACCGGTGTGCTGGTCGGCGGTTCCGGTTCGTCCGATTCATCCGGGGCATCCGACTCGACCGGTCTGTCCAACTCCTCGGGCGGCGCCTCCGATGGGTCCTCTTCGTCGGATTCGTCCTCCGGCTCGCCCTCCAGTGCCTCGCCTTCGTCCTCTGTGAGCGCGACGGACAACTCCACCGAATCCGGCACATCTGCCTCGCCGTCCACCTCTCCGTCCAAGAAAGCCGCGGGCAACTCACAGGGCTCCGACCGCTCGTCGACAGACAGGACGAAGGGGGATGACTTGGACAATCCCGAGCCTCCGGCGTCCACTTGGACCCTCGTCGACACCGGTACGACCGGCACCGGCCGCCACCGTGGCGCCAGCGCCGACGAGGCGGCAGACAAGACCGTCGGCAAGACCGTCGACAAGACCAAGGCCGACGGCGGCACGGGTGGCGCGTACACCGTCCACGCCGGCGACACCCTCGCCTCCATCGCCGACTCCCTTGGCCTGGACGGCGGGTGGCGAGCGCTCTACGCCGAGAACAAGAAGGCCATCGGCACCGACCCGAACCACATCTTCGCCGGTCAGACCCTGAAACTCGGTGCCGAATAGGGCGAAAAGCAAAGGGAGTTCACGTCATACTTCGCCACTGAATGTCCGGTTTGGTGAAAGTGTGGGATGAGTCTCAGAAGCCCTGATCGTCTTTGAAATTCGACGGATCGCGTGTCTACCGTCGTCACCGCTCGTCAACACGAGCCCCGGCTGCCGCAACGCCGAATCCTGCCAGCGGCCGTACGGGAACAGTCGTCGCGTAATGCGCCGTAGGCAGGAGCGGGGGACCCAAGGTAGGTGCCTGCCCGGGCAGTTGACGGGCGGCTAGGGGTGTAGCCGTGTCTCGTGAGAGCGAGAGCACGACCGGGCAACTCAACCGGCCCGAACCCGACAGCTCACCTCGCAGGCGTCGGTGAGGGGATCGAACCATGCTGTTTTCCGGTAAGGGCAAGCACCGTCGTCCGTCCAAGGCCACCCGGGCCGCCGCGCTGGCCGGCGTCACCGGTGTCGCCATCGCCGCTCCGCTGATGGCGGCCGGCAACGCCTCCGCCGCCACCGCCTCCGAGTGGGACACGGTCGCCCAGTGCGAGTCCGGCGGCAACTGGGCCATCAACACCGGGAACGGCTACTACGGCGGCCTGCAGTTCTCCGCCTCCACCTGGGCCGCGTACGGCGGCACCGCCTACGCCCCGCAGGCCAACCAGGCCTCCAAGGCGCAGCAGATAGCCGTGGCCGAGAAGGTCCTCGCCGCGCAGGGCAAGGGCGCCTGGCCGGTCTGCGGCACGGGCCTGTCCGGTGCCGCCTACAACGGCAGCGCCCCCGCCACGAACACCACCCGCTCCACGGACTCGCAGGCCGCCTCCCGCTCCGCCGAGCGCCCGGCCGCGAAGACCGAGAGCACGAAGACCCAGAAGAGCACGAAGACCGTCACCACCCCGACCGGCAAGAAGGTCAAGAAGGGCGACGGCGAGTACAAGGTCGTCAAGGGCGACACCCTCAGCTCGATCGCCGAGAAGCACGGCGTCAAGGGCGGCTGGCAGAAGCTGTTCAAGCTGAACAAGGACATCGTCCAGGACGCCAACCTGATCTACCCCGGCCAGCAGCTGCACCTGAAGTGACACAGGGCTGACGGTCACCCCCCGCCCCCAGGGGGCTCCCCGCTCCGGTGCGTGTTCCCCCGTACGCACCGGAGCGGGGTTCTTTTTGCTCCCCCTCTTTGTTCCGTTCGGAAACAATTTACTCTCGGTTCTGCCCAAGAGGTGGTCGGCAACGTGGCCGATCGGCCTCAGGCGGTTAGGCTCATCCCGCAGAGCCACCGCGCTACTGCCGTAGCCGTGTCACATCCAAGAAGGAGATGCTCGTGCCGTCCATCGACGTCGTCGTAGCCCGGGAAATCCTGGACTCCCGAGGCAACCCCACGGTCGAGGTCGAGGTCGGCCTCGACGACGGCAGCACGGGTCGTGCCGCCGTCCCGTCCGGCGCCTCCACGGGCGCCTTCGAGGCCATCGAGCTCCGCGACGGTGACCCCAACCGCTACCAGGGCAAGGGTGTCGAGAAGGCCGTCCTCGCCGTCATCGAGCAGATCGGCCCGGAGCTGGTCGGCTACGACGCCACCGAGCAGCGCCTGATCGACCAGGCCATGTTCGACCTGGACGCCACCGACAACAAGGGCTCCCTCGGCGCCAACGCCATCCTCGGTGTCTCCCTCGCCGTCGCCCACGCCGCCTCCGAGGCCAGCGACCTGCCGCTCTTCCGCTACCTGGGCGGCCCGAACGCGCACCTGCTGCCGGTGCCGATGATGAACATCCTGAACGGCGGCTCGCACGCCGACTCCAACGTGGACATCCAGGAGTTCATGATCGCCCCCATCGGCGCGGAGTCCTTCTCCGAGGCCCTGCGCTGGGGCGCCGAGGTCTACCACACCCTCAAGAAGGTGCTGAAGACCAAGGGCCTGTCCACCGGCCTCGGCGACGAGGGCGGCTTCGCCCCGAACCTGGAGTCCAACCGCGCCGCGCTCGACCTCATCATCGAGGCCATCAAGCAGGCCGGCTACGTCCCCGGCCAGCAGATCGCGCTCGCGCTCGACGTCGCCGCGTCCGAGTTCTACAAGGACGGCAAGTACGAGTTCGAGGGCAAGTCCCGCTCGGCCGCCGAGATGACCGAGTACTACGAGGAGCTCGTGGCGGCCTACCCGCTCGTCTCCATCGAGGACCCGCTGTTCGAGGACGACTGGGCCGGCTGGAAGGTCATCACCGACAAGCTGGGCGACAAGGTCCAGATCGTCGGCGACGACCTGTTCGTCACCAACCCGGAGCGCCTGGCCCGCGGCATCGAGGAGGGCACCGCCAACGCCCTGCTCGTCAAGGTGAACCAGATCGGCTCGCTCACCGAGACCCTGGACGCCGTCGAGATGGCCCAGCGCAACGGCTTCAAGTGCATGATGTCCCACCGCTCCGGCGAGACCGAGGACGTCACCATCGCCGACCTCGCCGTCGCGGTGAACTGCGGCCAGATCAAGACCGGCGCCCCGGCCCGCTCGGACCGCGTCGCCAAGTACAACCAGCTGCTGCGCATCGAGGAGATCCTCGACGACGCCGCGGAGTACGCGGGCCGCTCGGCCTTCCCCCGGTTTCGCTCTGCGAACTATTAAACACAGCAAGGGCTGACCCAACCTGGGCTAAGCCTTAGCCAGTCGTACGTACGTCCCCGTACCGGTCCCGTACCGTGTGCGGGGACGTACGCACGTGTGACGGGAGGCGGGGACATGGCCGTGAAGGACCGGGACCGGTTCTCCACCGCGACCAGGATCAGGCTGCTCGGCGAGCAGACGGCGGCCCGGGTCTACCGCTCCCAGACCAAGCGGCAGGCTCGCCGGTCGCGGCTGACCGGCCGGGCGGCGCTGCTCGCCCTGGTGCTGTGCTCGATGGTGGTGGCGCTGGCGTACCCCATAAGGCAGTACGTCTCCCAGCGCTCCCAGATCGCCGATCTCCAGCGGCAGCGGGAGCAGGCCAGGGCGCGGGTCGAGCAGCTGCGCGACCTGAAGGCGCGCTGGCAGGACGACGAGTACGCCGAGCAGCAGATCCGGCTGCGGCTGCACTATGTGCTGCCCGGGGAGACGAGTTACGTCGTGATCGACCCGAACGTGGCCAAGCAGTCGCGCTTCGAGCAGGGCGCGGGCCACCGCCCCTGGTACACGAACGTCTGGGACGGGGTCGACAAGTCCGACGCCTCCGCCCAGTGAACCGACAGAGGAATTCAGTACAGGCATGGATACGCCCCCGCCGCCCACCCCGCGCACCGAGCCCACCGACGCCGATGTCGAGGCCTTCAAGCAGCAGCTCGGGAGGCCGCCGCGCGGGTTGCGCGCCATCGCGCACCGCTGCCCCTGCGGCCAGCCGGACGTCGTGGAGACGGCCCCCCGCCTGCCGGACGGCACGCCCTTCCCGACGACGTACTACCTGACGTGCCCCCGTGCCGCCTCGGCGATCGGCACGCTGGAGGCGAACGGCGTCATGAAGGAGATGACGGAGCGGCTCCAGACGGACCCGGAGCTGGCTGCCGCCTACCGTGCCGCGCACGAGGACTACATCGCGCGCCGTGACGCCATCGAGGTCCTGGAGGGCTTCCCGAGCGCGGGCGGCATGCCCGACCGGGTGAAGTGCCTGCACGTACTGGTGGGCCACTCGCTGGCCGCGGGCCCCGGCGTCAACCCGCTGGGCGACGAGGCGATCGCGATGCTGCCGGAGTGGTGGCTCAAGGGGCCGTGCGTGCAGCCGCTCGCGGCCCCCGACCCGGCGGACGAGATCCCCGGCGAGGAGGGCGAGGTCACCGACCCCACCGAGGTCCGCAGCGGCTTCTTCGCGTACGCCCCTCTCGTTCCCGCCGGCTTCAGCCGGGTCGCCGCCGTCGACTGCGGCACGAACTCCATCCGCCTGCTCGTCGCGGACGTCAGCCCGGCCACCGGTGAACTGCTGGAACTCGACCGGCGCATGACGATCGTGCGGCTCGGACAGGACGTGGACCGGACCGGGCGGCTGGCCCCCGAGGCGCTGGAGCGGACGTTCGCGGCCTGCCGGGAGTATGCGGAGGTGATCCGTGAACTGGGCGCCGACAAGGTGCGGTTCGTGGCCACGTCGGCCTCCCGGGACGCCTCCAACCGGGACGAGTTCGTACGGGGCGTCGTGGACATCCTGGGTGTCGAGCCCGAGGTCATCTCCGGCGAGCAGGAGGCCGAGTTCTCCTTCACCGGGGCGACCAAGGAACTGAAGGGGCGTGACGACCTCGACCGTCCCCATCTGGTGGTCGACATCGGCGGCGGCTCGACCGAGTTCGTCGTCGGCGACGACCAGGTGCGCGCGGCGCGCTCCGTCGACGTCGGGTGCGTGCGGATGACCGAGCGGCACCTCGTCCGGGGCGGCGCCGTCTCCGACCCGCCCACCGAGGAGCAGATCGCGGCCATGCGGGCCGACATCGAGCGGGCCCTCGACCTCGCCGAGGAGACGGTCCCGCTGCGCGAGGCGCGCACGCTGGTCGGGCTCGCGGGGTCGGTGACGACCGTGTCGGCGATCGCTCAGGAGCTGCCCGATTACGACTCGGAGCGCATCCACCACTCCCGGATCTCCCGCGACACGGTCCGCGAGATCACCGAGTGGCTGCTGCACTCCACCCACGCCGAGCGCGCGGCCGTTCCCTCCATGCACCCGGGGCGCGTCGACGTGATCGGCGCGGGGGCCCTCGTACTGCTGTCGATCATGGAGCGGATCGGCGCCGAGGAGGTCGTGGTCAGCGAGCACGACATCCTCGACGGGATCGCCTTCAAGGTGGCGGAAGGCGTCTGACGATCCGGCTGCCGCGGCCTACTTGAACCAGTACCTGACGCCGTGGTGGTGCGAACAGGTGCCCTGCGAGTGGCGCGAGTAGGACAGGGTGGCGTCCTTGCACTTCGCCGTCTCGTACTTGTCCCTCGGCCGCTGGTGGTGCGTCCAGCCGCACACGCCGGTGGTGTGACTGACGCAGTGGTGGGCCGTGTTGGTGGCAGGCAGCGTGGCCGCGGAAGCGGTCGGTGCGCTGATGAGGACGCCGGCGAGGGCGATGGTGATCGCCGAGGCAGCAAGACGTGCGCGCATAGGAGTTCCTCCCCCTTGTGGTGCTTGGCAGCGGGAGCTTATAGCGGCGTGAAGGACTTGTGGCCTTTGTTTGGAGAAGTCATAGAGACGGCTTCTCGCTCCCGCCCGGCGGGCCGTGGCGTGGGTCTCGATTGTTACTGATGGGTAGCTCTCGGACGAGCAGGTCGGATAGCGTATGAGCGTGCCCGGGGGGCCTTTCGGGGCCCCTTGGCGACACGCCGCCAGGAAAGTTCGTGAAGTTCTTCACAAGGAATTCCGCCCTGTGGAAGCACGAAAAGGGCCCGGTTGGGCCTTCCGGGGGCCCGGCAGGCCCTTGAACGTGTTCAGAAGGGGTATGGGAAGCTTCCCTGGAGGACCCTCATGAGAGGGCGTCACGGAGGGCTCATGGCACCTGCGATGACGCGGAGAGGCAGCTCACGCGGCATTGACAACGGGACGTACCGCCCCGCGGAGACCTCGCCGCGACCTGCCCCGCGACAGTGAGTCGCGGAGGATAACACACCCCCTGCAAGAGCTTGTGAAGGGGCGCACGAGCGACCCCCCTGGGGCAGGTGGATACTCGATGGCATGAGCACCACGGAGCGTCCCAGGATCCTCGTAGTAGGCGGTGGGTACGTAGGCCTGTACGCAGCTCGGCGCATCCTCAAGAAGATGCGCTACGGAGAGGCGACCGTCACGGTTGTCGACCCCCGGTCGTACATGACCTACCAGCCCTTCCTTCCCGAAGCCGCCGCCGGCAACATCTCCCCGCGCCACGTCGTCGTCCCGCTGCGACGCGTGCTGCCGAAGGCGGAGGTCCTCACCGGCCGGGCCACCACCATCGACCAGGACCGCAAGGTCGCCACGATCGCCCCGCTGGTCGGCGAGGCGTACGAGTTGCCCTTCGACTACCTGGTGATCGCGCTCGGCGCGGTCTCCCGCACCTTCCCGATCCCCGGCCTCGCCGAGCAGGGCATCGGCATGAAGGGCATCGAGGAGGCCATCGGCCTGCGCAACCACGTGCTGGAGCAGCTGGACAAGGCCGACTCCACCACCGACGAGGAGATCCGCCGCAAGGCGCTCACCTTCGTCTTCGTCGGCGGTGGCTTCGCCGGCGCCGAGACCATCGGTGAGGTCGAGGACCTGGCCCGCGACGCGGCCAAGTACTACAAGAACGTGTCCCGCGAGGACATGCGCTTCATCCTCGTCGACGCCGCCGACAAGATCCTCCCCGAGGTCGGCCCCAAGCTGGGCGCCTACGGCAAGGAGCACCTGGAGAGCCGCGGTGTGGAGATCTACCTCTCCACCTCTATGGACTCCTGCGTCGACGGCCACGTGGTGCTGAAGAACGGCCTCGAGGTCGACTCCAGCACCATCGTCTGGACCGCCGGCGTCAAGCCGAACCCGGTCCTGTCCCGCTACGGCCTGCCGCTCGGCCCCCGCGGTCACGTCGACTGCGCGCCGACCCTCCAGGTCCAGGGCACCGACTACATCTGGGCCGCCGGCGACAACGCCCAGGTCCCGGACCTCGTCGGCCGCAAGGCGGGCAACGAGAACGCCTGGTGCCCGCCGAACGCCCAGCACGCGCTGCGTCAGGCCAAGGTCCTCGGCGACAACGTGATCTCCGGTATGCGGGGCTTCCCGCAGAAGGACTACAGCCACGGCAACAAGGGCGCCGTCGCGGGTCTCGGCCTGCACAAGGGCGTCGCGATGATCGTCATGGGCAAGATGAAGATCAAGCTCAAGGGCCGTCTCGCCTGGTACATGCACCGCGGCTACCACGGTCTGGCCATGCCGACCTGGAACCGCAAGGTGCGCGTTTTCGCCGACTGGACGCTCGGTATGTTCCTCAAGCGCGAGGTCGTCTCCCTCGGTGCGATGGAGCATCCTCGCGAGGAGTTCTACGAGGCCGCGAAGCCGGCCCCGGTCGCTGCCGCGCCCAAGGAGAAGACCGAGGCCAAGGCCTCCTGACCGGTTCCGGTCGCTGATCCAGCCGAAAGACCTCCCGCCGTCCGTGGTGCGGGGGGTCTTTCGGCGTTTCCGGGGCCGAATATGTAACGCGCACGGGGGACTGTGCAGACAGCCCGTTTTGTTTATACGTGGTGTTGGACATTCCGGGAGTGCTGTCACGGAGGTGTGCGCCATGGCCGACGCCGCGCAGCGGCTGAAGAGCCTCGTCGAACAGTTGCTGGGGGTCCCGCTCCCGGTCCGCATCCGCGCCTGGGACGGCTCGCAGGCAGGGCCGCCGGGCGCACCGGCGCTGGTCGTGCGGAATCGGCGGGCGGTGCGGCGGCTGCTGTTCAAGCCGGGCGAGCTGGGGCTCGCCCGCGCCTGGGTCGCCGGGGACCTGGACATCGAGGGGGACCTCTACGCCGCCCTCGATCTGATGTCGGAGTTCGTGTGGGAGCGCGGGGAGGACGCCAGGAGCCTGCTGCAGATGGTGCGCGACCCCGAGGTCCGCGCCGCCGCCCGTGGCCTGGTGAAGGTCGCCGGGCTCCCGTTGCCGCCCGCACCGCCCCGCGAGGAGGTCCGCAGGGCCCGCACCCATCTGCACACCAAGCGCAGCGACCGGCGTGCCATCAGCCACCACTACGACGTCGGCAACGGCTTCTACGAGATCGTCCTCGGCCCGTCGATGGTCTACTCGTGCGCCTACTGGCCCGCCCCCGACGCCACCCTGGAGGAAGCCCAGCGCGACAAGCTCGAACTCATCTGCCGCAAGCTCGCTCTGACGGCCGGTCAGCGGCTGCTCGACGTCGGCTGCGGCTGGGGCTCCCTGGCCATCCACGCCGCCCGCGAGTACGGCGTGAACGTCGTCGGCATCACCCTGTCGCAGGAGCAGGCCGCGTACGCCCGCAAGCGCGTCGCGGACGAGGGGCTGACCGACCGGGTCGAGATCCGGGTGCAGGACTACCGGGACGTCCCCGACGGTCCCTACGACGCCATCGCCTCCGTCGGCATGGCCGAACACGTGGGCGCCGAAAGGTACTTGGAGTACGCAGAGGACCTGTACCGCCTCCTGAAGCCCGGCGGGCGGCTGCTCAACCACCAGATCGCGCGGCGGCCGCAGCGCGACGAATCCTCGTACAGCGTCGACGGGTTCATCGACGCCTATGTCTTCCCCGACGGTGAACTCGCCCCCCTCGGCAGCACCGTCGGGCAGCTGGAGCGTGCCGGGTTCGAGGTGCGGGACGTGGAGGCGATCCGCGAGCACTACGGGCTCACCCTGCGCCGCTGGGTGGCCAACCTGGAAGCCGACTGGCCCCGTGCGATGCGGTTGGCCGGGCCCGGCCGCGCCCGCGTCTGGAGGCTGTACATGGCCGCCTGCGCCCTCGCCTTCGAGCGCAACCGCATCGGCGTCAACCAGGTGCTGGCGGTGCGGACACCCGAGGGCGGGGAGTCCGGGATGCCGCTGCGCGCCCGCACCTGGGGGGCGTGAGTCCCGGACGTACGAAGGGGCCCCGTTCGGCGGGCGAACGGGGCCCCGAGCGTCGTACCGCTACTCCGACTTGATCGCCGTCAGCATGTTCAGCCGTGCCGCCCGGCGGGCCGGCCACAGGGCCGCCAGGACGCCGACCGTCGCCGCCAGCAGGAGGAAGACGGCCATCCGCGTCCAGGGCAGGACCAGTTCGTACGTCGCCATCTTCGTGCCGAGGAGTTCACCGGCCGCCCAGCCGAAGAACACGCCCAGGCCGATGCCGAGCACCCCGCCGAAGAGCGAGATGACGAGGGACTCCAGCCGGACCATCCGCTTGATGCCCTTGCGGTCCAGGCCGATCGCGCGGAGCATGCCGATCTCCTGCGAGCGTTCGAAGACCGACATGGCCAGGGTGTTGATGACACCGAGGACCGCCACGATCACCGCCATGGCGAGCAGACCGTAGAGCATGTTCAGCATCAGCGTGAACATCTGCGCGATGTCGTTCGACAGGTCCTGCTTGCTCTGGACCTTGATGGCCGGGTTGGTGCCGAGGGCCTTGACCAGCTTGTCCTTGGTCGCGTCGGAGGCGCCGTCCGCCGTCCTGACCAGGACCCGCATGTCGCCGGGGGCGGTCAGGTGCGGGGTGACGAGGTTCTTGTCCAGCAGGATGCCCCGGATCAGCTCGTTGCCCTCGTAGATCCCGGAGACCGTCAGACGGGAGGACCTGCCGTCCTCGTAGTGCGCGGTGAAGGCCGAACCCGCCTTCCAGCCGTGGGACTTGGCGGTGTCCTGGTCGACGGCCACCTGTGTGCCGCCCACCTTGAAGGTGCCGTTGTCCACCTTCAGATCGGTCAGCTCGGCGATCGTCGGGCCGTTCACGCCGGTCAGGGACTCGCCCGTGCCGTCGATGCGCGAATAGACGTTGCGCAGTGGGCTGGTGGCGGTCACCCCGGCGGTGGTGTTCAGCTTGTTGTCGACGTCCGGGGAGAGTTCGTTGCCGTTCGCCATGGAGACGACGTAGTCCGCCTTGATGGCGGACGACGCCATCTTGTCGATCGACTTCTGCAGGCTCCCCGCCATCACCGTCATACCGGTGATGAGGGTGAGCCCGATCATCAGCGCGGAGGCGGTGGCGGCCGTACGGCGCGGGTTGCGCACCGAGTTCTGCCGGGCCAGCTTGCCGGAGACGCCGAAGACGCGCAGGACCGGAGCCGCGGCCGCGATCAGCGGGCGGGACAGCAACGGCGTGAGGATGAAGACGCCGATGATGAGCAGGACCGCACCGAGACCCATCGGTCCTTGGCCGTCCGAGCCGTCCATCGTCGTGGCCGCCAGCACGGTCGCGACGCCCGCGGCACTGAACAGCGCGCCGAGCGTGTTGCGCAGCACCAGCGACTTGGTGGTCGCCTGCGCGTGCACGCTGCTCATGGCGGCGACCGGCGGGATCTTCGCGGCCCGGCGGCCGGGCAGCCAGGCGGCCAGCATGGTGATGACGACGCCCACCGCGAGGGCGCTCGCGACCGTGCCGGGCGAGACGACCAGCGGCCCGTCCGGCACGGTGGCGCCCAGCGTGGTCATCAGGGAGCGCAGTCCGGCGCCGATGCCGACGCCCGCGACCAGTCCGGTGACGCCTGCGACCGCGCCGACCACGAAGGCCTCGATCAGCACGGACCGGGTGACCTGGCGGCGGGAGGCGCCGACGGCACGCAGCAGGGCCAGTTCCTTGGTGCGCTGGGCGACCAGCATGGTGAAGGTGTTGGCGATGATGAACGTGCCGACGAACAGCGCGATACCCGCGAACACCAGCAGGCCCTGCTTCAGCCCGCTCATCGATGAGGAGATCTGCTCGGCCTGGTCGGCGGCGAGCTTCCGGCCGGTGGTGGTCTCGACGAGCTTCGTCCCGAGCGCCTTGTCCAGCCCGGCCTTCAGCGCGGTCTGGGAGGTGCCGGAGGCGGCCTTCACGTCGATCTCGTCGTAGGTGCCCGGTTTGCCGAACAGCTGCTGGGCGGTGGCCGTGTCGTAGAGGGCGAGGCTGCCTCCGGCGGCGACATTGCCGTCGTCGGTGGTGAAGATGCCGGTGATGGTGGGCGTGAGGACCGGCCCGTTCACCGAGAGCCGCACCTTGTCACCGACCTTGTACCCGGCGCGCTTCGCCGTCTGCGAGTCGATGGCGACCTGGTCCCTGCCGTGCGGTGCGCTGCCGGACTTCAGCGGGTACCGGGCGTCCTTGTCGCCCCAGTAGTTGCCGCCCTGCGACTGGAAGCCGCCGCCGACGAGCTTGCCGTCCTTGTCGGCGATGGCGGTGAAGCCGCCCACGACGCCGACCGCGGACGTGGCCCCCGGCACCTTCGCGCTCCTGTCGAGCATGGCCTGGGTCAGCTCGGGCGTCCTGCTGATCGTGTTTCCCTTGTCCTCCTGGGACTTGGCCCGCACGGCCACGTCGACCTGGTCGAAGCCCTTGGCCGAACTGTTCTGGTAGGCATCCGAGATGGTGTTGGTGAAGACCAGGGTTCCCGACACGAACGCGACGCCGAGCATCACGGCGAGCACGGTCATCAGCAGCCTGGCCTTGTGCGCGAGTACGTTGCGCAGGGCGGTGCGGAACATCAGCTGGTGCGGCCCTTCGCGTCGAACTGCTTCATGAAGTCGAGAACCGTCTCGGCCGTCGGGCCGTACATGTGGTCGACGATCTGACCGTCCGCCAGGAACACCACCCGGTCCGCGTACGCCGCAGCCACCGGGTCGTGGGTCACCATGACCACCGTCTGCCCCAACTCCCGTACGGAGTTGCGCAGGAAGCCCAGTACCTCGGCACCGGAGCGGGAGTCGAGGTTTCCGGTGGGCTCGTCGCCGAAGATGATGTCGGGCCGGGAGGCCAGTGCGCGGGCCACGGCGACGCGCTGCTGCTGGCCGCCGGAGAGCTGGGCCGGGCGGTGACGGAGACGGTCCCGCAGCCCCACCATGTCGATGACCCTCTCCAGCCACTGCCGGTCGGGCTTGCGGCCCGCGATGTCCATCGGGAGGGTGATGTTCTCCAGGGCCGTCAGCGTCGGCAGCAGGTTGAACGCCTGGAAGATGAAGCCGATCTTGTCCCGGCGCAACTTCGTGAGCTGCTTGTCCTTGAGCGAGCCCAGCTCGGTCTCGCCGATGCGCACGGAGCCGGAGGAGAAGGTGTCGAGACCGGCCACACAGTGCATCAGCGTGGACTTGCCCGACCCGGAGGGGCCCATGATCGCGGTGAACTCGGCCTGCCGGAAGTCGACGGAGACCCGGTCGAGGGCGACCACCTGGGTCTCGCCCTGTCCGTAGATCTTCGAGAGATCCGTGGCTCGTGCGGCCACGGTGGTGGTCGACCGGTCGGCGACGGGTGTGGTGGTCACGGGCAGGAACTCCTCGTGGGACGACGTCTTGAAGGGACGTGTTCCATCGTGGTGGCCGGAGTCTGCCGTGTAGTCAGCCGCTGTTCCGGTTCCCGGGGGCGACTTCGGAGGGACCCGGGTCCGCCGTGTCATACCTGGGGATGACAGGGACCCCTGACGTCCCGCGCCCCGGCGGCCCCGGCGAACGCCCTCGTCGAGAACCGGTGGAGCACCCTCGTTCGGGCGGTGAAATTCCGTCATTCCGCATACACCGCCGACCGCCGCACGCAAGGCTATTGGCAAGTGCGGATGGCCCGTTCCATGGGCTGATGCACCCTCAGACGTCAATAAAATAAGACAACATCGGTCCGCCGTTCCGCTGTTCGGGGGATGTATCCCGATAGGCTCGGAACCTCGATGCGGAGCCCATGGCCTGCCCGGATGGTGGAATGCAGACACGGCGAGCTTAAACCTCGCTGCCCCTACGCGGGCGTGCCGGTTCAAGTCCGGCTCCGGGCACCACCGTGTCGTCGATGCGTGGAGATCCCTGCACCCTGCATTGAAGACTTCACCGCGCGACCCGTTGACATCGGGCGTGAGCGGACGGAAACTCACGTCAGCAATTCGGTGAACTAAATTTCACTACACGAACACAACGCCCGACGCGACGAACAAAGGATGCAGGGATGCGCACCACCGTCGGCATCATCGGAGCCGGCCCCGCCGGCCTCCTCCTCGCCCGGCTGCTCCACAACGCCGGCATCGACTCGGTCGTGCTCGAGAGCCGCGACCGCGCCTACGTCGAGCAGCGCCAGCGCGCCGGGATCCTGGAGCAGGGCACGGTGGACGTGCTGCGCGCGGCCGGCGCCGCCGAGCGCATGGACCGCGAGGGGCTGCGCCACGACGGCATCGAGCTGCGCTACGCGAAGAAGCGCCACCGCGTCGACTTCCCCGCCCTCACCGGCGGCCGGTCCGTGATGGTCTACGCGCAGACCGAGGTGTGCAAGGACCTCATCGCCCTCCAGCTCAAGGAGGGCGGCCCGCTGCTGTTCGAGGCGGAGGCGCTGGCCGTCGAGGGCGCGGACACCGACAGTCCGTCCGTCCGGTTCCGGCACGAGGGCCGCGAGGACGTCCTGGAGTGCGACTACGTCGTCGGCTGCGACGGCTTCTGGGGCGTGGCCCGGCAGGCGGTCCCCGCGGAGCTCACCAGGGTCTTCGAGCGGACGTACCCCTTCGGCTGGCTCGGCATCCTCGCCGATGTGCCGCCCTCGCACGACGAGCTCGTCTACGCCCGCCACGACCGCGGCTTCGCCCTCCTGTCCATGCGCTCCCCGTCCGTCTCCCGCCTCTATCTCCAGGTGCCCGAGGGCACGGACGCCGAGGAATGGGACGACGAGGAGATCTGGGCCGAGCTGGAGCGCCGGTTCGAGACCGAGGACGGGTGGCGGCTGGAGCGCGGGCCGATCACCCAGAAGTCGGTGACCCCCATGCGGTCGTACGTCCACGAGCCCATGCGCCACGGCCGGCTCTTCCTCGCCGGGGACGCGGCGCACATCGTGCCGCCGACCGGAGCGAAGGGGCTGAACCTGGCCGTGGGGGACGTCGTGACGTTCGCGCGGGCGCTGACCCACCGGAAGGAGACCGGTTCGGCGGAGCTGCTCGACGCCTACTCCGAGAACTGTCTGCGCCGTGTCTGGCAGGCCGAGCGGTTCTCGTACGACATGACGACCCTGCTGCACCGCACCCCCGACGCCACGTCCTTCGAGGACCGGCTGCAGCTCGCCCGGCTGGAACGCATCGCCTCCTCGCGGGCGGCCGAGGCCGACCTCGCCGAGGGGTACACGGGCTTCCCGCTCGACTGACGTACGGACGGCTGACGTACGGACGGCGTAAGCAGCTGATCTCCGTCGGGTTCCGGCCATGTCGCAGCTTGGTCATGAATGGGGCCGCGCGGTGAGGGGAATCACGGATCCGCGTAGCGTGTTGCGCGGCACGACGAGGGAAAGATCCTCCCCAAGCACTAGGGTCAATCCTTTGCCTACCTATTACCCTTGATGCTCGAGGCCGCGCACGGCGGCCATGGAGGAGTGCAATGAGGAGCAGAAACCCGGTCTTCTCGCGACGGGGGTTCAGCCGCGACAACGGCTACGCGGGCTTCAACGCCGCGCCGCAGGCCGGGGGACCCGCCGTCACCACGCAGGGCAACCCGTACGCCCAGCCGACCGGCAACCCGTACGCGACCAACCCCTACGCCCAGCAGGACCTGCAGCAGGGCGCCCCGCCGCAGGCGCCGGCCACCACCGGCATGACGATGGACGACGTCGTGCTGCGCACGGCGTCCACGCTCGGCACGCTGATCGTGACGGCCGCGCTCGCCTGGGCGCTGCTGCCGGTCGACGACGCCCACATCGGCCGGTCCTACGGCATCGGCATCGGCGCCGCGCTGATCGGCATGGTCCTGGCGTTCGTCCAGTCCTTCAAGCGCACGGCATCGCCGGCGCTGATCCTGTCGTACGCCGCGTTCGAGGGTGTCTTCCTCGGCGTCGTCTCCAGCGTCGTCGACAACCGCATCGCGAGCGGCGCGGCCATGCAGGCCGTGATCGGCACGATGGCGGTCTTCGCCGCGGTGCTGATCGCCTACAAGGCCGGCTGGATCCGCGTCAACCGCCGCTTCTACGGCTTCGTGATGGCGGCCGCGCTCGGCTTCGTGCTGCTGATGATGGTGAACATGCTGTTCGCCGTCTTCGGCGGCGGTGACGGCCTCGGCTTCCGCAGCGGCGGGCTCGGCATCTTCTTCGGTGTCGTCGGCATCATCCTCGGAGCCTGCTTCCTCGCCCTGGACTTCAAGCAGGTCGAGGACGGCATCGCCTACGGCGCGCCGAAGGGCGAGGCGTGGCTGGCGGCCTTCGGTCTGACGGTGACGCTGGTGTGGATCTACATGGAGTTCCTGCGGATCATCGCGATCCTCAACAGCAACGACTAGTTGCCTGAGCAGCAAAGGGCCCCGGGTTCCGACCCGGGGCCCTTTGCCGTCGTGCAGTGCGCGCCTAGAGGAATTTGCGCGCGGCCCTCCTCAGGTCGTACTCGTGAACGATCGCCTTGGCGTGGCCGTACGCCAGACTGTGCTCGTGGCGGAGCCAGCTGACCTTCTCCTCGAAGTTGAAGAGAGCCGGGCCTTCCTCGACTGCGCGAAGCCAGTCGGAGACTTCACGGCCGGTGCAGTGGGGGATGCGGGCTAGCAGGTTGCGATGGGTCTCCTCGGAGAAGACTTGGGACATCGGCGCCTCCGGACGCAAAGGGGATGTAAGCCGGTCCTTCAGGTCACCGTGCCTGAGCGTTCGCCCGTTGGCAACAGTCGGGATGCGACGCGTACGCTCCACTGCGTGGTTGATACGACGCCTTTGACTCGTGCCGTTGATCACTTCGCCGACCGTTTGAGGGCCGCACCTCAGAGTCGGCTGCAGCGGGGCGCCGCTGCCGAGGCCCTGGAGTTGGCCAGGGAGATGGCCCGGCGCGCCCAGGCCGTGGAGGAACCCGGAACGGAGCCCCGGGAGATGCCCGACGCCGGGATGTTCGCCGCCGCGGACCAAATCACCGTCGCCGTGCATGACTTGGCCCTCGTGCTGAGCGACGAGGGCCAGGTGGAGGAAGCTCTGCGGTTGGTGGAGGAGGCGCAGAAGCGCGCCGGGGTGTGATCCCTACAGGGACGCTATGACCCTGTCCGCCAGGATGTAGACGTTCTCCTCGCCGCACTCGAACGTCAGCGTGTACGCGCCCGAGATGCCCGAGCCGCCCAGCAGGACCGGGGTTTCGCCCGCGCGCAGGGCCGCGGCGAGGCGTTCCGCCGTTTCGCGGTGGCCCGGGGTCATGCAGAGGGTGGTGCCGTCGGCGAAGACGTAGACGTCGAGGGTGCCCAGGGGGCCCGGGCGGACGTCGGCCAGTTCCACGCGGGAGGCGGCGAGTTCCTCAAGGGCGGCCACCGTGCGCTCGTGGTCGTTCACGACGGGTGACTGGACCGGGACGAAGTCCGGGTGGGAGGGGTGGCGGCGGCGGGCCGCGGCCAGTTCGGGAGAGTCCCCCGCGAACTCGTCGGCGTCCGCGGTCGGCTCGCTCACCGGCTCCAGGCCCATGAAGTCGGCCTGCCGGGGCAGGAACAGCTCGCTGTCCGCCAGGCCGAGCAGCGAGGGCGCGTCGGAGGCGTCACGGGCCTCCTGGGCGGCCCAGAACGCGCGCGCCTCGGCCAGCTCGCGCTCACGCTCCTCGGCGAGCGCCTCGGCCACCGCGGCACGTATCTCGTCGGCCTCCGAGGAGGGACGGGCGGCCGGCACCAGACCGCGGGCGGTGCGGTGCTCGGCGAGCTGGGTGTGCAGTGCCGCGACCTCACGGCGCAACACCATGAGCGTCCGCAGGACGGCGACACCCACGGCGCCCGTGGCGGCCGTGATGACCAGCAAGGTGATCGGCATGGCGCTCACTGACGTACTCCCGGTTCAAAGTCGACCCCCGACTTCCTACATCAGCTTGAAGGGCGGACTAACCAGCTGTCAGTGCGTAACGTCACGAAACGGGCAGGACTTTGGGTCCGGGGTTTGCTGGCGCGTCCGCCTTGACCTGCGTAAATCCCCCTTCTAAGGGAGATAGGTCACATCCTGGGGGAGATTGGATCACAAAACGGCCCGGAGGGCCGGGGTTTCCCGGACTCCGGGCCATCGGCTCACGGTGGGTGCCCAGTTGACTACCGAGACGTTCGGTCAGGGGTTCAGCTGAGGCGCTCGATGACCATCGCCATGCCCTGGCCGCCGCCGACGCACATCGTCTCCAGACCGAACTGCTTGTCGTGGAACTGGAGGGAGTTGATGAGCGTGCCGGTGATACGGGCGCCGGTCATGCCGAAGGGGTGGCCGACGGCGATGGCGCCGCCGTTGACGTTCAGCTTGTCGAGGTCGATGCCGAGGTCGCGGTACGAGGGGATCACCTGGGCGGCGAACGCCTCGTTGATCTCGACCAGGTCGATGTCGTCGATGGTGAGGCCGGCCAGGCGCAGCGCCCGCTGCGAGGCCTCGACCGGGCCGAGGCCCATGATCTCCGGGGACAGGCCCGAGACGCCGGTCGACACGATGCGGGCGAGCGGGGTGAGGCCCAGCTCGCGGGCCTTGGTGTCGGACATGATGACGACCGCGGCGGCGCCGTCGTTGAGCGGGCAGCAGTTGGCGGCGGTGACCAGGCCGTCCGGGCGGAAGACCGGCTTGAGGCCCGCCACGCCCTCCATGGTCACGCCGGCGCGCGGGCCGTCGTCCTTGGAGACGACCGTGCCGTCGGGGAGGGTCACCGGGGTGATCTCGCGCTCCCAGAAGCCGTTCTTGATGGCTTCCTCGGCGAGGTTCTGCGAGCGGACGCCGAACTCGTCCATGTCCTGGCGGGTGACGCCCTTGACGCGGGCCAGGTTCTCCGCGGTCTGGCCCATCGCGATGTAGGGGTCGGGGACCAGGCCGTCCTCGCGCGGGTCGTGCCAGGTGGTGCCCTCCTGCTGGGCGACGGCCTCGGTGCGGGCCTCGGCCTCGGCGAAGAGGGGGTTGTGCGTGTCGGGAAGGCTGTCGGAGTTGCCCTTCACGTACCGGGAGACCATCTCCACGCCGGCCGAGATGAAGACGTCGCCCTCGCCGGCCTTGATGGCGTGCAGGGCCATGCGGCTCGTCTGCAGCGAGGAGGAGCAGTAGCGGGTGACGGTGCAGCCCGGGAGGTGGTCCATGCCCATCTGCACGGCGACGATGCGGCCGAGGTTGTTGCCCTGCTCGCCGCCGGGGAGGCCGCAGCCGAGGTGGAGGTCGTCGATGTCGCGGGGGTCCAGCTCGGGGATCTTGGCGAGGGCCGCCTGGATGATGGTGGCGGTGAGGTCGTCCGGGCGCAGATCCTTGAGGGAGCCCTTGAAGGCGCGGCCGATGGGAGAGCGGGCGGTCGAGACGATCACGGCTTCGGGCATCACGGCTCCATTGGCGTTACGGGGGTTGGGCAGGGCTGGTTGGGAAGTTACCCGTACGTATGGCTTGGGTCACGGGTGTGACCGTGTGACCCTGACCGCAATTTTCTAAGCGCTTGCTTTTTTCGCCCCCGCCGCCCCTTCCCGTCCCGACCCTGGGGGCTGCCGCCCCCAGACCCCCGCTTCGGCCTGAACGGCCTCGTCCTCAAACGCCGGACGGGCTGAGTTGGCTGAGCCAGATTCAGCCCCTCCGGCGATTGAG
>NZ_JBFBBE010000098.1:0-34092 GCF_040682555.1 Streptomyces sp. NPDC051172 | reverse complement strand
GCCGTAGCGGGGCATCTTCGAGACGGCTGTGGCAAACGGCGAGGCTGGGCAGCAGGGCGGCAAGCCGGGGCAGGGGCGTGCCGGTGAACTGGGCCGTCCATCTACTCAACACCCGCACCCGGCCTGGGGCTGACACCTCCGACCAGGTCAAAACCCGCGCTCTGTGCCGCTGCCCTCCCCCGCACCGGACAGCGATCACTTCGCACACCGGGAGGGTGTCGCACGCGAGGTGTGGCTGCCCAGCCATGAGGCGGCGCTGCTTCAGGCAGCCTGCGACCGGCAGGGCGTCACCCTGTTCTCCGGGCTGCTGACCGGATTCCTCGTCCTGCTGTGCGGCTACGGCGACCAGCGCGACCTGGTCGTCGCCACGCCCACCGCCGGACGCCGCGAGGCCGGGTCCCATCGGCTCATCGGCTGTTTCGTGAATACCGTGCTGCTCCGCCTCGACCTACGCGACAACCCCAGCCTGGCCCAGCTGACCCTGCGCTGTCAGGACACCGTGCGCGAGGCCCTGGGCCGGGAACGGGTAGCGCTCACGGACGTGGTGAGCAGGCTGCCGCGCACCACCACGAACGCGATGGGAAGGCCGGCTAACGTCATGTTGGTGCAGAACAACGCGCCTTTCGACCCGAGTGAGTTCGCCGGGCTGCGGGCTGAACGCCACCGGATGCCGCCCTCGGCCGTACAACGCGACTGGACGGTGAACGTCGCACAGACAGACAGCGGGCTGCAGGGCGAGTTCGAGCATGCGGCCCACTTCAGCGACCGGGACATCGCAGTCGCCCAGCAGCGGCTCACGACCGCCTGGCGTCTCGTCGCCACGGCCCTCGACACTCCCTTCGAGGAGGCGGTCCGCGAGACAGCCGAGCACTATTGAGCCCTATGCTCGGCACGTGCACGAAACCGAGACGGCAGCCCAGGAACCGACGCGGCAGCTCACCCGGGAGCTGAAGGTGGTCTTCGGGGAGCGGGCGACCGACTCGGTGTGTGTGCCACTGCTGCACAATCCGGTGAACGCCGTCACCAGCGGCGTCTGGCGGGTGCGCGCCGGCGCTCGGTCGGCCGTGGTGAAGGTGGTCTCCGGCGCCGGCCATGCTGAGGGGTCGTGGTCCGCCTCCGACGATACGCGGCACTGGAACTACTGGCGCCGCGAGGCCTTCCTCTACGAGGAAGGCCTCCAGCGGGTGTGGGAGCGGCACGGGATCACCGGACCCCGGCTGCTAGCCGCACTGGAGAGAGCGGACGGCGACATCGCCTTGTGGCTACAAGACGTACCGGGCGAGCCGGCGACCGCATGGCCTGTGCAGCGCCACGGAGCGCATGCCGAACGGCTCGGCGCGGCGCACGGCGCTCAGCTCTCCTCGGGCCCCCTCGACCGCCCCTGGCTCAGCCGGGGGTTCCTGCGCGGTTATCTGGCCTCGAAGTCGCTCGGCTGGGAACTCCTCGACGACGACGAGGCGTGGCGGCAGCCCGCGGTACGGGACCACTTCCCCGCCGGGCTGCGATCCAAGATGGTCCGGCTGCACCACGACCGCGCATGGTTTCTCGACGTGATGGAGTCTTTGCCCCGCGTTTTCAGCCACCTGGACATGTGGCCTGCCAATGTGCTGGCCCGCGGCAATGACAGCGTGGTGCTCGACTGGGCGTTCGCCGGGGACGGCACACTGGGCGAGGACATCGGCAACTACATCCCCGACACGGTATTCGACCACTTCATGCCCGCAGCCCGGCTGCCCGAGCTGGCGGCCACGGTCTACAGCGCCTACCTTCGCGGGCTGCGCGGAGCGGGCTGGCGGGGCGATGAGCGCCTCGTCCGGCTCGCTGTGTGCGCCTCGGCGGTCAAGTACGACTGGCTCACCGCCCAGATGCTGCTGCGCGCCAGCGACGCCCGCCACCTCGCTTACGGGCGCCGGGAAACTGTCTCACTGCAACACCGCTACCGCGAACGGGGAACGGCCCTGGCATTCCTGGCCGACTGGGCGGACGAGGCGAGGACCCTGGCCCCACTGCTCGGCTTCCCCGCCCCGCCCAGCGGCTCCAACACTTCGGGCTAGTGCCGCATCAAGCACCGTTCACCCTCTTGACTACCTCGCATAGGCGTTCGTCGGCGGCGTGCTTGTTCCGCCAGATGATGTAGCGGCGCATCATGCTGCCCGCCGCATCCTCGGTCCGGTGGTCGGCGGTGCTTCGGAACCCCCGCGGTCACGTAATTCCCCATGGGGACGACGGGTGGCGGAGGTCATGGTCCTGGCCGTCGACAAGGCGGACGCTTCCTCGATCAGTGGTTCGAGGTCGAGGGAAGCGCACGATGGCAAGGAGAACGTTCAACGTGGTCGATGTGACCGAGATCTACGTCCACTGGTATGCGGGCCGCTCCAAGAGCGAGCTGGCCGCGTCGCTGGGACTGGACCGCAAGACGATCAGGAAGTACCTGGCCCCGGCGGAGGCCGCCGGGATGACCCCGGGCGGCCCGGCGATGACCGAACAGGACTGGGCCGGGCTGATCAAGGGCTGGTTCCCCGAGCTCGCTGACAAGCGGGATCGCCGCCCGCTTCCCGCTGGCCGAGGCCGCCGCGGCCATGGAACTGGCCGAGTCCTCCGGCCGCACCGCCGTCGGCAAGATCATCCTCACGCCCTGACCCGGTCCCCCGTGACCTGTCCCCGTCCCCCGTCCCCGGGAATCACTCAACGCGGCAGTCGCCAGGTGTGGACGTGTTCCCAGGTCAGGGTCTGCCACCAGCGGCCGGTCCAGTCGTCGCTGCGCGTGCGGTAGAGGGTGACCCGGTCACCGGGGAAGGTGTCCGGGAACGCCACGGGAAGCTCCCTGACATACTCCCCCACCTCTTCGGACAGGTCGGGTCGTATGTACATGTCGTGGGAGACCAGCGACAGGTGCGCCCGGTAGGTGTCCCGGTCGAAATCGTGCACGGCGTGGTTCGGCGCCGGACTCTGCAGGGGTGCGACGGCCTTGTCGACGCGGGCGGCGAGGTCCACGAAGTCGGGGTTGGGGGTGACGCCGTCGGCCAGGTGCTGGACGTCGTAGACCAGTCCCACTCCTTGGCGGCGGACGCCGGCGTTGTGGACGGTGAAGGCGCGGACGTCGGCCAGGCACCGGGTCACCGCGGTGACGATCTCCTCGGCGGGAGCCGTGATGTGCCGGCTGCCGACCAGCGTCGCGTGGGGCGGGAACGCGCCCGCCGAGATGAAGCCGTACTGCGCCCTGACCTGTGTGGTCACGGCCGTGACGGCGGCGCAGGTCGCGGGGTCGGGACGAAGGTAGACGCCGTAGCGGTACGGGTCTCCGTGAGCCCGCGCGAAGCGTGCCGTGGATTCGGCCGGGCTGGAGGTGGGGGTCACGTTCGCGGTCACTGGCCTGCCTGCTTCCGGTAGTCCTGGATCTTGGTGGTCGCTGCCTTCTCCGCCGCCTTCAGGGCGCTGTCGAGAGAGGTCTTGCCGCTGAACGCCCGCTGCATCTCGGGGACGACCTCGGCGCGTACGCCCGACATCGCGCCGGTGAGGCAGCCGGAGGTGGCCGTCGTGGCCGGGGTGTCGGCGAACTGCTTGCCGAGCACGGCGTAGGGCTCGTTCTTCGCGAGGAATTGCTTCCAGGCGGGCGAGTCGTCGACGCCGGTGTTGATCGGGGCGTAGCCGGATGCCTCGGCGAATCGTTCCTGGGCGTCGGCGGACGCCAGGTAGCTGATCAGCTTCCAGCTCGCCACCTGCTCGGCCTTGCCGTGTCCGGCCCGGTCCACCCACATCGCCGCGCCGCCGATCGCCGCGCCCGCGGTGGCCTTGGGGCCGGACAGCGGGTAGGTCAGCGCGGTGTAGCCGGTCATGCCCGCTTCCTTGAGGCCGCCGATGGCACCGCTGGAGTTGAACATCATGGCCGTCTTGCCGGCGACGAACGCCGAGAGGGCCGCGTTGCCGTCGACGCCGGTGTCGAGTCCGATGCCGTCCGTGTAGAGCTTGGCCATGGTGGCGATCGCGGCGCGCTGCGGGCCGCCGGTCAGATTCAGGGCCGTGGCGCCGTCGCCCTTGCGGCCGTTGTCCGGCGTGCAGTACGAAGCCCCGGCGGCTGCAGTGAGCTGCTCCCACCACCAGCCGTCCATGGGCATGTCGATGCCCTTGACGCCGGAGACCTCGGCGTGGATCTTGCGGGCGGCGGCCGCTACGCCGTCGAGGGTGCCGAGGGTCGAGCGGTCCACGCCGGCCCGGTCCAGCAGCTTGTCGTTCACGTACAGCAGGGGCATGGACGTGTTGAGCGGTACGGCGAGGAGCGTGCCGTCGGCCGTGTAGTAGTTGCGCGCCGCCGGGCGCAGCTGGTCGAGGTCGAGGTCCTTCGGGTTGGCTGCGGCCATCGCCTGGGCGGAGACGGTCTGCCCGGCGTCGCGGAGAAAGCCGGTGGTGATGTCGTTGGAGACCATCACGCTCGGCGTACCGCCATCGCGGATCGCGGAGGTGTACTTGGCGATGGCGTCGGCATAGCTGCCCTGGAACGACGCCTTGACCAGGATCTTCCCGGTGTTGGCCTTGTTGAAGGCGTCGATCTCCTTCTGGAGCGCCTCACCCGCGGGTCCGCCGACACCGTGCCACAGGGTCACGGCGACCGCCCCCTTCGCGGCCGCCAGTGCCGAGGGTCCCGGTGCGGTTCCGCCGGCCTTCTCGCCGGAACCGGTTCCGGATCCTCCGCAGGCGGTGAGGGTGAGCGCGCAGGCGGTCAGCAGAGAGGCTGAGGCTGTCGCGAGGCGCAGCCCTTTGGATCGTGAAGACATGACAGTTCGTTGTCCTTTCAAGGTGAGTGACCGGCCGCGGCGGAACCCGCGTCCGGCCAGGAAGCGGAGCGTCTACGTGGTGACCCGCGCCGCCAGGCCCCGGACCAGGTAGCGCTGCCCGAACAGGACGAGCAGCAGGGTCGGCAGCAGGACGAGCAGGGTTCCGGCGTAGATCACCGCCGGAGAAGTGGCCTGGTCGACGACGAGTTGGGCGAGGCCGACCTGGATGGTCCGCCGCTGGGGCGAGTCGGTGATCAGCAGCGGCCAGAAGTAGCCGTTCCACGCCGACAGGGCGCACCACATCGCCGCCGTCACCAACTGCGGCCGTGCCATGGGCAGTACGACGTGCAGCAGGGCGCGCAGCTCACCGCAGCCGTCCAGCCGGGCCGCCTCCCAGGTCTCCCGGGGCAGCGCGAGGAACGCCTGGCGGAGCAGGAACACGGCGTAGCCCGCGGCCAGGTACGGGAGGACGATCCCGAGCAGCGTGTCGCGCAGCCCGAGCGCGGTGGCGGTCTCGAAGTTGGGGATGACGAGGCTCTCCCCGGGGAAGGCCAGGGTGGCGAGGACCAGGGCGAAGGCGATGCCCCGGCCGCGCCAGCGGGGGAAGACGAGCGCGTACGCGGCCAGTGCGGCGGTGGCCAGTTGGGCACTCGCCTGGAGTGCGGTGACGGTGACGCTGACCAGGTACTGCTGGGCCAGCGGGGCGGAGTCCAGCGCCGCGCGCACGTTGTCCAGGGTCAGCCGGCCGGGGCTCGGGACGAGGCGGCCCGCGGCGACGTCGCCCGCCGGCAGGAGCGCGGTGACGACGGTGACGTAGACGGGGAAGGTGACGAGCACGACCACGATGCCGAGCCACAACCAGCGCAGTACGGAAGCGACTTGAGGGCGTTTCGGGCCTGTCCGGCGCGTCGCCGCCGTACGGTCCGTCCGGCTTCGCGGACTCCTCCGGCTCTTCACGCCCACCTCCGCAGCACCCGGAACTGGATCGCGGTGATCGCCAGGACCAGGACCAGGAGGACCACGGCCAGGGTCGAGGCCGAGCCGATCTGGGGCAGGGCCTCGCCGAACGCGCGCTGGTACAGCTCGTAGACCAGCGTGGACGTGGCGCCGGCGGGGCCGCCCCGGGTGAGCACCTGTACCTGGGTGAACACTTGCAGGCCGCTGACGGTCTGCGTGACCAGCAGGAACACCAGGCTGGGCCGGAGCATGGGGATGATCACCGACCAGGCGAGCCGCAGCCCCGAGGCGCCGTCGAGCGCGGCGGCTTCGATGACCTCCTGGTCGAGCTGGGTCAGCGCGGCCAGCAGCACGAGGAAGGCGAAGCCGAACTCGTACCAGGCGGTGGCGATCGAGATGCTGAGGACGGCCCACGTGGGCGACTGCAGCCATTGCGGCCCGTCGACCCCGATGTCGGCCAGGATCTGGTTCAGCGTGCCGACCGCCGGCGCGAACAGGCCCGCGAACACGGCCGCCGATGCCGCCGCCGAGAAGGCGAACGGCAACGACAGCAGCACCGACACCACGGCACGGGGCTTGCGTGCGGCCTGGCGCAGCGGGAGCGCCGCTGCGAGCGCACCGCCCACGGAGAGCAGGACGCTGAGCCCGGCGATCATCCCGGTGGCGAGCAGCGCCCTCCGCAGGTCCGGGTCGGCGACCACGTCGGCGTAGTGCGCGAGGCCGACGAACCGGGTGGGGTCACCGAGCAGGTCGGTGTCGTACAGGCTCAGGACGATGCCTCTGAGCACCGGCCAGTATGCGAAGACGAGCAGCAGTCCGACGCACGGCAGGACCATCAGCGGACCGGTCAGGGCGGCGCGGCCCCGGCCGGGCGCTCCGGCCGGTCCTCGCGGTCTGCCCCTCCGGCGACGGAGTGGAACGTTCCCAATCATGAGTGGAACGTTCCCACTTCGGGTGCGGCCTCCAAAGGGCCCGACGGGTGAACAATGCGTAAAAGGAACGTCAGCCCTCTCCGCGGTCCCCCAGGACTCAGCTGTGGGTCGGCGGAGGCGCTGTCGTCCGGCCGGTCACCAGCGTGCCGGGCAACGCCCGGTGGTGGTCGGGCAGTTGCTCTCCGTCGAGCAGTTGCACCACGGCGTCGACAGCCCCGCCGCCGATCAGATCGATCGGCTGACGCCAGTGCGTCAGCCCGATCAGGGACGTGGTCAGGTCCCCGATGCCGTCGTACCCGGTGACGGACAGCCTCTCGGGCACGGCCACGCCCCGGAGCCGGAGCTGTTCCAGCAGGGCGATCGCGTGCCGGTCGCTGGGCGCCATGACCGCGGTGATCCCGGGATGCCGCAGCACCTCGGTCACCCACGCGCCGGCTGTCTCCCGGCGCGGTCCCGGGATCTCCAGCACCCGCACCGCGCGCTCCCGCAGACGGCGGACCATGGCCTCCGTCCGGGGTCCCAGCGTCACGGAACTGCTCGTCGGCACGGTGACCACCGCGACCTCGCGGTGTCCCAGTTCCACGAGGTGGTCCGCCAGCGCGGCACCGCCCTCGTCCTCGTCGCAGTAGACGCTCGTGATGCTGTGATGGGTCTCGGGACGGCCGGCCACCACGGTCGGCAACCGCGCGGCGAACGGCAGGATCCGCTCGCTCGGCAGCAGCCCGCTGCACACGATCAGCGCCTCGACCCGCAGCATCGCGAGCGTCTCCAGGGCCCGGTACTCGTCGCTCACCTCGAACCGGCCGGACCCGGTCGCGGTGACCACCCGGTAGCCGTGGAACGCGGCGCGCTCCTGCATCGCGGTGAGGAGGTGCCCGTAGAAGGGGGTCGCGGCGTCCCGGACGAACGCCCCGAGGGTGTACGTGCGGTGGGCCACCATGGCCCGGGCGGAGGCGTTGACGACGTAGCCCAGTTCCTGCGCGGCCTTGAGGACGCGCTGCCGGGTCTCCTCCCCCACGCTGCCGCGTCCCGAGACGACCCGGGACACCACCGACTTGGACACCCCGGCCCGCCCGGCCACGTCGATGATCGTCGGGTTGCGCGGCCGGTCAGTCATCGAGCACGCCCTCGCGGATGAGCGCGGCCGTCGCTGCCTCGCGTCCGGTCCACACATGTGCGCGCCAGCCGTACGCACGCGCCGCCTCGACGTTCTCCGGCCGGTCGTCGAAGAACACCACCTGCTCCGGTGAGCGGCCCAGCCGTTCACCTGCGGCCCGGTAGACGCGCGGGTCGGGCTTCATCAGGCCGAGGTCGGAGGAGAAGACCAGGGTCTCGAAGCGATCGCTCCACGACGCCCGGCGCACCGCCCGCGCGAGCGAGGCCGACGCGTTCGAGAGAACCCCCAACGGCGTTCCCCGTTCGGTGAGTTGGTCGAGCAGGGAGACGGCGTCGGACTCGGGCGTCGCCCAGGAGTCGGCGTCGATCCGGTCAAGGCGCTCGACCCGTGCCGTGTCGAGCGGGAGGCCCAGCGTCTCGGCGATCCGGTCCCAGTACGCGTGCGGGGAGGCCCCCAGGTCGTAGTCGTCCCGGTGCGCCCAGTACGGGTCGGCCAGTTCGGATTCGGATACGCCGAGAGCCTCGGCGAGGGCGGCCACCGCGCGGCCCGATGGCGCCAGTACACCACCGAGGTCCCAGACGACGGCGGTCGGCGATATTTCTTGGGAACGTTCCACACCAGGAATGATAGCCACCTCCCCGCCATCGCCGCGGGCCTGACGGCGATCTCCTTCCGGCCTGAGTCACACACCGGCTCCGACCCGGCCGCAGGGCGGGGCGGGGCGAGCGGTCTGGGCGGTCGCCGGTGGCCCGGTCCGCGCGGCGAGCGCCTCTTCGTCGTCCGGTACGAGGCGTCCTACGCCGTGGCCAGTGCCTCCGTCGGCATCAGCCGGGCCGCCCGGATCGACGGGCAGAAGCCGCTCGCCACGGCGAGCGGCGGCACCACGGGAGGCCAGTCCTGCCACAGGGCGTAGCCGAACGTCGCGAGTGCTCCGATCACCGTCCCTGCCAGACCCGCCGAGCGCGGACAGGGCGACGGACTCGGTGAGGAACTGGCCGCGGATCTGTCGGCGGCTGGCGCCCAGGGCACGTCGTAGGCCGATCTCCCGGCGGCGTTCGAGGACCGAGACCACCATGGTGTTGGCGACGCCGATCCCTCCGACCAGCAGGGCGACCCCCGCCAGTCCCAGGAAGAGCGCCGAGAACGTGGTCTGCGTGGCGCGCTTGGCGGCCAGCGCGTCGGACGGCCGGCTAACTTCCACCAGTCCCGGGATCTGCGGGTAGAGGGTGGCGGGCAGGACGTCGCGTACGTCCTCGATGGCGTCCTCGCGGGCCTTGAGGTAGATCACGGTGGGGTGGCCGTCGAACTTCAGCCGGCTGCGGGCCGCCTGCCAGCCGACCAGGACCGAGCGGTCGATGTCGGGAGAGAGCGGGGTCTGCGCGAGGATGCCGATGACGGTGAACCAGCGTCTGCCCACGTAGATCTGCGGTGCGGGACCGTCCGGCGCGAGGCGCGCGAAGCCCAGCCGCGTCGCGGCCACCGAACCGAGGACGGCGGTCGGGAAGTTCTGCGTGGCGGGGCCGAGGTAACGGCCGGTCCGTACGCGGCCGTTGATCGCCGTCAGCAGGTCGGACCTGGCCGCGAGGACCGTCAGGCCCGAATAGTCGCCGGCGTCGACCCGGTCCGAACGGTGCACGGTGGCATGAGTGTTGGCGACCTCGCTCGCCACCGTGACCGGGCCGATCCGAGCGGCCAGGGCCGCGGAGTCCTCGGGGAGCAGCACGGGTGGTTTCTGGTTCGGGGCCGGGTTGGCCCGAAGCATGTTGGTGCCGAGGGCGGACAGTTGCCGCATGAGCGCCTGCTGGCTCGACGCGGGGATGCCCATGACCATGATCAGGGTGGCGATGCCGACCGAGATGCCGAGTGCGGAGAGCGCCGCACGCGCCTTGCGGGTCCGGACGCCGAGCAGACCGAGGCTCAGCAGGTCCAGCGGCGCGAGCCGCACCGGGCGCACTGGTCGCACCGGTCCTGGGCGGTCCGTGGGGTGCTGGGGAGCGTTCATGCCGTCGCCCTCTCGCCATGGGTGCGGGCATCGCCACCGGTGAAGGTGTCGGAGAGCATCCGGCCGTCGCGCATCTCCACCTGCCGGGGCAGCCGGGCGGCGATGTCCCGGTCGTGGGTGATGACCGCGATGGTCGTGCCCTCGTGGTTCAGTTCGGCGAGCAGGTCCAGGACGGCGGTGCCGTTGGCTGTGTCCAGTGCGCCGGTGGGCTCGTCGGCGAGCACCAGGGCGGGGCCGTGCACCAGGGCTCGGGCGATGGCGACGCGCTGGCGCTCTCCGCCGGAGAGCTGGTGCGGCAGATGGTGGGTGCGGTGCGCGAGGCCCACGCGGGCCAGCGCGTCCACCGCCATGGGGTGACGACTGCGGCGCGGTGTGCCGGCGTAGAGCAGGCCGGTGGCCACGTTCTCCCACGCGGTGAGGCCGTCGGTGAGGTGGAACTGCTGGAACACGAAGCCCAGTTGGCGGCCTCGCAGGGTGGACAGCATGCGGTCGGACAGGAGGGTGACGTCCTGGCCGCCGATCTCCACGGTGCCGCTGGTCGGCCGGTCGAGGGTGCCCATGATGTGGAGCAGGGTGGACTTGCCGGAGCCCGAGGGGCCGACGATGCCGAGCAGTTCGCCCGCCGCGATGGCCAGGGACACGTCGTCCAGCGCCCGGACCCCGCCCAGGTACTCCATGCTCGCGCCCCGAACGGCGAGTACCGGAGTGCTGGTCACGCGGTGGTCACCACCTTGATGCCCGGGCGGAGGCCGGTGCCGCTGATCTCGACCATGCCGCGGGCGAACAGCCCGGTCCGTACGGCGATCAGCCGGCCGCCCGGGAGCTGTACGGCGTATCCGCCGCCGCTCAGCGCCAGCAGCGCGCCCACCGGTACGGCGAGAACGCCCTTGTGGACGTGTGCGGGGAATTCCACCTGGACGGGAGCGGAGTCCAGTCGGCGCACCGCTGCGGGTGCCGATAATTCATCCGCGCAGATCAGCAGCCTGGGTGCGGCCTGTACAGGTGCGTGGCGGAGGCAGAGACTGAACGCGTTCAATTTCGTCATCCGGCGAACGCTCAAGTTGGCAGCTCGCAGGCTTCCTACCTGCGCGGATGGGTTATCGGCACCCGCAGTGCTGAGCGTGCCTCTGGAACGCCCGCTGCACGAGCGGACCGTCGCGGTGGCATGCGCGGAGGGCGGGCGGTGAACCGGCCCCTGCTCAGGCCCGGCACCGTCGTGCACTACGGCGGCCGGGAGTGGACCGTCGCGGGCATCGAGGGATCCTCGGCGTCCGGTGCGCGGATCTGGCTCTCCGGGACGGAGAAGAAGGACGGGCAGGACACACTGGCGGTGTTCGGGCTCGCGGAGCTGCTCGGCGATGCGTCGTTCGAGCCGGTAGGGGGTCCGCCGCGTCTGCGGGTACCGCAGATGGGTCTGCTGTCCACGGTGTCCGAGGACGAGCAGTGGCGTGCGTTCGAACTGGAGCGGCACGTCCGCGAGGTGGAGACGGGGCGTCCCACCCCGGACGGCACAGCATCGGTGAGACCTGAGTACGACCCCGCGTCCACCACCCTGGCCCAGCGTGAGCAGGCGAAGGCAGACGAACTGGCCGCGCAGGGCTGGGCGGACGTGAGCCGAGCGACGGTGCGCAGGTGGCGTGCGCGCTACCACGCGGACGGCGTGTGGGGGCTGGTCAAGAAGCGTCGCAGCTCGGCGCGGCTGATCCGCGCCGATCTCCGGGTGGTCGAGGCGCTGCGCACCCTGCTGCCTGGCGAGGCTTCCCGTTCCCGGTCTCGAGGGTGGAAGAAGCGGATGCGCGGGGAGGTGCAGTGGTGGCTGGACGACCACCACGGCAAGCCCGGCCGGCGGACGGTCGAGGTACCGCCGCAGTCCACGTTCAACAGGCTCCTCGACACGGTGGAGGCATCCCTCGGGTTGCAGGGGACGGTGGCGCAGCGGCGTTCCCGCGCCGCCCGTCCGACCCCGCCGTTCACACCGACGCTGGCGCTGCGTCCGGGGGAGATCGTGATGCTGGACAGTTCGCCGCTGGACGTACTGGTGGTCCTGGACGACGGGGTGGTGGGGCGGTTGGAGCTGACCATCGCCGTGGATGTGGCCATGCGCGGTCTGTGGGGGGTGCTGCGGCCGGTGGGGAGCAAGCTGACGGACGTGGCGGTGCTGCTGGCGCAGATGATGACGCCGATGGTGATGCGGCCCGGCTGGTCCGCGGCGCTGTCGATGGCCTCTTCGGTCGTGCCGCACGAGCGGCTGACCGGCATCGACGAGCGGCTGAAGGATGCGGCGGCCCGTCCGGTGATCGTGCCAGAGACGGTCGTGGTCGACCAGGGCAAGGTGTTCGTCTCTGCTGCCACCCGGGCCGCGTGCGAGAGCCTGGGGATCTCGCTGCAGCCGGTGCCTCCGGCCAACGGACCGGCCAAGGGCCATGTGGAGAGGCCGTTCGGTTCGATCAATTCGCTGTTCTGCCAGTGGCTGCCCGGCTACACCGGTTCGAACGTGAGTGAGCGCGGCTCCAAGGTCGAGCAGGAGCCGCTGTGGACCGTAGCTGAACTCCAGGCATTGTGGGAGGAGTTCCTCGTGTACTGGCACCACCGCCCGCACGCGGGGCTGCGGCATCCGCTGATGCCGAAGAAGGCTCTCACCCCGAACCAGATGTGGGCGGCGCTGCTGCCCGTCGCCGGGTACGTGCCGGTGCCTTTGTCGGCGGACGACTTCGTGGAGCTACTGCCGGTGCGCTGGCAGCCGATCACCGATGCCGGCATCCGGTTCGACTACCGAACCTACGACGGCAGTTGTCTCAACGGACACCGCGGGCAGGACTCCGGGGTACGGGGGCAAAAGGGCCTGTGGGAGGTGCACTACAACCCCTACGACCCAGTCCGGATCTGGGTCCGGCTGCCGGAGGGTTTCCGTGAGGTGGCGTGGATCCACACCACCTCGGTGGCCCTTCCATTCACGCACCACGTCTGGGAACACATCTGCAAGGTGGTCGAGCGCACCGCCTCGCGTGAGGAACACGAGGCCGAACTGGCCCTGGCCCTGGACGCCTTCCTCAGGCGGGCCGCGGGCAAAGAGAAGCTGTCCACCGTGGAGCGGCGGGTGATGGCGAAGTCCCACGCCTCGGAGGCGGTGCCGGTGCCTGCGGGCGAGATCAACGTGCTGGACGTGCTCGCCCCGTCGTTCGGGCTGCCCGGTGTGTACGCGGCGCCGGATCCCGACGACGAGACCCTGCCGGATGAGGACGACGACGAGGGCATCGCCGGTGACGGGCCGGAGGCCGGCCATGTCTCGGGAGGGTCTCTCATCCTCAGCGACCAGGACCTTGAGGAGGACCAGTGGCTGCCGTAACTGCTGCCGTGGGCGGCGACTTCTCCGACGGCGATGTCACTCCCGGCGCGGTCACGGACTGCGTCCGGTGGCAGGAGTACGTCTGCCGTCTGCGTGTGACCGCCCCTCCGGTGGACGACCCGTCCTGGGACCGTACGAGGCTGCTGGACTACCACTCGGAGTTCGTCACCCTCAAGACGCCTTCCATGGAGCGGGCGAAGGCGGAGCTGAGGGTGACTCTGCTGGTGAACAACCGGCAGTCGAGCACGGCCCGGCGCGGACTGATCGTGTCCGGGCCGCCGGGGGCGGGAAAGTCGACCACGCTCATGGAACTCGGTCGGTCCTTCGAACTGAGCGAACGGCGCCGCCGGCCGGGCCTGGAGGGCTCCATGCCCGTGCTGTTCGCTTCCGTCCCGCCCACCTACACGCCCAGGAACCTGGCCAAGGTCCTCGCCCGGTTCGCCGGCATTCCCGTCCATGACCGGATGACCGAACACACCATCACCAACGCCGTGTGCCACGTCCTGTACGAGCGGGGCACCCGGCTGGTGTTCATCGACGACGTGCACCTGCTCAACACCCGTACCCGGCCCGGCGCCGACACCTCCGACCAGGTCAAGACCCTGATGGAACGCGTACCCGCGACGTTCGTGCTGGCCGGCGTCAACGTGGAGGACTCACCGCTGCTGACCGGGCCCCGCGGCGCCCAACTCGCCGCCCGCTGCAAACTCCTGCGCACTCCCCCACTGCTCAACGGCACCCCGGAACAGAAGAAGACGTGGCGCACGCTCCTGGGCGACATGGAGGGGGCACTGCGGCTGGCCCGCCACCGGCCCGGAACGCTGGTACGCCACGCCGCCTACATCCATCTCCGCACAGGCGGCGTGATGGCCAGTCTCTCCCTCCTCGTCAGGGAGGCCGCGATCCGCTCCATCCTGGACGGAAGCCTCGCGATCACGAAGAAACAGCTGTCGCAGGTGCTCCTCGACGTCCAGGCCACGAACGCAGCGCGCGCCACCCTGCGGCAACGCCCTGGCAGCTGACCGGCGCGGCGGAAGGCCCCACCCCGGCCTCCCGCCGCAGGCCCGCCCTGTAATCCCCCCTTCCCCTCTCCGACGGGGCGCTGAGCCACGGCCGCGCCCCTATCTCGCCCTGCCCTCAACACCCCCACGCGCAAAGGACGATGCCGTGCAAGCCTCCGCCTCCCCGCTTGTTCGTATCCCGCCCGTAGCAGGGGAGCTGACGGGTTCCTGGTTCCGGAGGATGGCCGCCCCTTACGGCCTGCCCGCGCAGGACTTGCTGCGGGGCATCCTGAGCGGCGCGCACCGGGTACAGGTGACAGGCACCCCGGGCAGCGGACTGGAACTGTTCCTCAACCCACCCGCACGAACGGCCCTGGCCCACTCCACCGGTCTTCCCCTGACCCAGCTCACCCGCCTGCTGCCCGCTCTAGCCGCCCCGCACAGGCGGCTCACGGACGATGAGAACCCTCGGGCGGCCTGGTACATGCCGGACGAGGCATGGGTGGGAACCTGTCCTGCGTGTACTGGGCGGGCCTGGCGGCCCGGACAGCCGGTCCTGGTGTACCCGGGAACGGCCGGACACATCTGCCGACGTCACCAGCGCTGGATCCTCGCACATCCCAGGAGGCCGGCGAGCATTCCGCTGGAGACTCTGCCCGAGGTCCTCACCGCTCACCGACACCACTGTGCTCTCGCACGAGCCCGTCCGGACGCGGCGGACGTGGTGGCCCTCGCCGCGGCAGTGGTGTGGTCGTGGCAGGCACAGGGGTGGAGATCCGAGACGGTCTGGCAAGACCGTGTACACCGGCTGGCCGCGGCCACGGGATCCATGCCGGCGGCCGTGGTGCCGCACGCGCTGGTGTCCTACCCCGAGACGATCGCCGTGGCCCGGCTGCTCGGCGCTCCGCACTGGCAGCAGCGGCTGCGCGAGACCGCCGCAGCCCAAGGGGCAGGCGCCGCAACGGAACTGCTGCTCGGGGAAATCAGCCGCCGGGTCGGCAGGCCGTGGCTCGCGGACTGGCTGATCGCCTACACCCGCACCAGGCCCAGGACAGCCAAACAAACCGATCCTCTCGATCGGTGGCTGCGCCGGGTCACCGCTGCGGACGGCACCGAAAGCAACAGCTTGTGGACGGTGCACCGGACGGCCGTACGGCCCACCGAGTACAGCGACCGCGTCGGCTTCCTCACCGACCGCCGTCCCCGCAGCCTCTGCGAAGAGGCCGGTGCAACCTTCCTCACCGGTGGCTGGGAACCGGTGCCCTTGCCGCGGCCCGAGCTGGCGCCCTGCCCGTGACATCTCCCCCAGCGAGGCAGTGTCGCCCCGTCGGCCTGCTCGGTGACTCGTCCGTTGTCTCTACCAGCGATCTCAAGGAGCTGTGCCTCATGTGGCTTTCACTCCAGGCAGCACACCAAAGGCTTGCCGACCTCACCCACCACACGACAGTCCCCGCATATCTGGATCATGTGAACCGCTACACGTTCGCCGCTGCCAGCCACGTGCTCATCGGTGATATGGCCGTGCCCGGCTACAAGCACCGGCAGCAATGGCGCTTCCTCGACCGGGACATCCAGAAATCCGGCAAGCGGCTCGCCGGACTCGAGATCGACCCCGGCGACCTGGTCGACGCCGGTCTGAAGGAAAGCGAGCCACACACCTGGCGCTCTCGCGTCTGGCAGTGGATCTTTCAGGCGACCGATGAGTCCGAGCTTCCTCAGAGGCAGGGCCCCGGTGTCCTATCCAAGAATTTCACCGGGCAGCAGCTGCCCGAAGCTTTCACTCGGCGGACCATCGCGAGCACCCGGCCGCTGCCGCTGATGGTCTGGTCGGGGAATGAGTGGCTGCTTCCTCGCGCCTATGCTGCTCTGCTGGACCGAGCCGAGGAGGTCGAAGCCAGCCTCGCAGCGCAGGACGACGTGTGCAGCGGCTGCGGAACGCCGGCCGGCAGCAAGCAGTGGCGTTCCTCCAGCGCCTCAGGATTCGTCGTCCTGTGCCCGTCATGTGCTGCCCAGGCCTCCAGGCCCTACACCGGCCATCTGCGGGGCCGCCAGTACACGAAGGGGTTCGCCAAACGCTCTCCCGCCGACGTCTTCCTGTGCCGGATGTGTCCTGAGCCTCGGCGGGCCCTGTACTGGGACCATTGCCATTCCCACAATCTGTTCCGCGGGCCGTTGTGCGTGAAGTGCAACAACTCCGAGGGCGCTCCTGGGTTCATCAACCGTCCCGGAGCGGTCGAGCACCTTCTGCAGTGCACGGACTGCCGCGCTCAGCGGACCCTCCCCCTTCAGCACCACGCCGACATTGTCCGCTGCCTTGCCGTATTCGAACCACACGCGGCATGCACGCACGAGCTGTCCTGGAGATGGTTCTACGCCGAGGACGACGGATCGGTCATGGCCCGGTTCCAGTGTTACCAGCACCAGCCGGAGCTTGCATGGTCCGTCACCGTCCCATCGGACGAAGTGAAGCTTCTCGTACGCCGGTTCATCGACGAAGCCATCGCCTCCGGGCCGTAGCGGGATGCCGACACATGTCGTCCTCGGCCGCCACCGGAGACGTCTGGAAGTGGCGCACGTCCAGCAACAGCGGCTAGCTCGGCCGCGCCGGCCAGGTCGCGCAGGACGTGGGCCAGGCACAACTGGTGGTCCAGGTCGCCCAGTTGGGTGCTGTCGTAGGTGTGGTAGCGGTCGTGGACGGTGACCGCGCCGGGTTCGAGGTCGGCGAGCACGGTCTGCCGGAACGTCTTCATGGACCGGTCGCCGAGCAGGAAGTGGGTGTAGAGGCCGGTGCAGGCGACGTGCAGGTAGCCCTTGGCCTCCTTCTTCCCCTCGGCGGGGGTGGCCGGTCCCACCTTGAGCGGGGTCTCGTCCGCGCAGACGGCGAACGCGAGGGTGATCAGCGTGCGGATCGCGAAGTCGCAGGTGTGAAGCGCCCGCGCGGCGCGCCGCAGCAGGGAGTGGACGAACCCCGCGGACGGCTCGGCACCGGTCAGCGAGGTGAGGATCTCCGCCACGCGGTGCACCGGCACGAAGTGGACAACCAGCAGGTAGACCGCGTAGGCGCGCAGGTTCGGCCCGTACTCAATGCGGCCGCCGCCCGCACCATCGGGCCGGGCGGCGGTGTGCACCTTCCCGCAGGAGCAGGCCACCGCGTGCTGGTCGTACTGGACCACGCTCACGCTGACCAGCGGGATCTCGTGCTGCTGGTAGCGGTCGACCACCCCCAGGTCGACCGCCTCCGCCAGGTCCTGCCCGCAGCCGCACGCCCCCTCGGGGTAGCGGTCGCGGCGATCGTCGAGCTCGTCCTCCTCGCGCCAGCGCAGTGCAGTCCCCGGTGCGCCCTTCTGCTTGCCCTTCGCCCGCCCCGACGGCTTCGCGCGGCGCTCCTTGCGCGGCGGGGTCCGGCCCGGGCCGTCGACATCCAGGCCATGCGCGAGGACATCAGCCTGCCCGGTGAGAAGGTGGCCAAGTACGAGCTGCACGTGCGGCGCTCCGCCGCCGTGGACAAGAGCGCCTGGGCCTGGCAGCCGGCGAGCCGCACGACCGGCATGGCCGACGTCCGCGCCTTCCCCTGCGACGACGTCCGGGGGGACATCGACTTCATGCTCGGCCGGCTGAGCGAGGCGGGCATCCCCCGGGTCGTCGTGGTCGACCTGTCGCCCCCTCAGATACCGGTCAGTGTGGTGCGAGTGATCGCACCACGGCTCGAGTCCTGGGCGACCGACTACTGCCGGATCGGGACCCGCGCCGCGCACGCGTGGCGGACTGCCGTCCAGGAACTGCTCGCGACCGTGCCGGACGCGGCGCCCGGCACCGCCTCGACCACGACCTCTTCCGTCTGACACCTGGGAGCGCCCCCGCATGGACCCGGTGGTCTTCCTCGGACCGAGCCTCGACCGCGCCACGGCGGTCCGGACACTCGACGCCGAATACCTGCCGCCCGTCGCCCGCGGCGACATCGACGCCCTGCTCGCCCGTCCGCAGCCGCCCTGCCTCATCGGCATCGTGGACGGCCGCTTCCTCGGCAGCCTGGCCGTCTCCCCCAAGGAGGTCCTGCGCGCAGTGGACGCGGGCATCGCCGTCTACGGCTCCTCCAGCATGGGTGCGCTCCGCGCCGCCGAATGCGGCCCGTTCGGGGTGACCGGCATCGGCCGGATCCATGACGCCTACGCATGCGGAGCCGTCGACGCCGACGACGAGGTGGCCCTCGTCTACGACCCCGACACCCTGCACGCCACCTCCGAACCACTGATCAACCTCCGGTCCCCGCAGATCAACCCTCCTGCACCGATCTCCCCACCATCACCACTGCCAGTGGCACAACACAGCCCGTTCATCACGATGCTGAGTGGCTATCTACAGCGGGAGCCGTCACCGGAGCCTCACGGCCCTCCACCGGCACGATGGTGCGTACGCGATGGGCGCACGTTCTTGCTCCCCCCGCCCCGGCGGCCCCGCGGCCGACGACGACGTCACCTCCGGACGCGGATCCCGCCTCGACCGCCCCGTTGGAGACCGCCTTCTCCTTCGAAGCCGTGCTGGACGAGGTGACCTTCATCGCCGGCCCCGTCGTCGTCACGGCACTGGCCACGCACGTGAGCCCGCGGGCGGGCCTGCTGTGCTGTCTGCTGCTGACCGTCGGGGGCTCGACCTCGCTGGCCCTGCAGCGTGCCACCGAGCCACCGCCCCGGCAGGGCCGCTCCCACCGGGGTACCGCCCTCACCGTCCGTGGCATGCCCGCGATCATCGCGGTGGCCTTCTGCGGCGGCCTCGTCGTCGGCGTGCTCGACCTCGCCGTGGTAGCCCGCGCCGAAAGCCTCGGATCCCGTGCGCTGTCCGGACCGCTGCTCGCCGTACTCGCCCTCGGCAGCATGGCCGGCGGGCTCTGGTACGGCAGCCGTACCTGGCGGGCGGCGCCGCACGTGCTGTGGATCCGCTGTCTGGGCGTCCAGGTTCTCGGCCTCCTCCCCCTCGCCCTGTCCGCCGGTGTGCCCACACTGACCGCCGCGATGTTCGTCGCCGGCCTGACGGTCACTCCGATCGGCACCTCGGGACTGGTATTGCTGGAACGGCTCCTGCCGCCGCGTCTGCTCACCGAAGGCATGGGCGCGGAGACCGCCGCCATGGCACTGGGCGCGGCGGGCGGTGGCTGGCTCTCCGGAGTGACGGTGTCGGCCTTGGGCCCGGCCCGCGCCCTGGCCCTGCCCCCCGCGGCGGCCGCCCTCGCGCTCCTGGTCGCCGCCTGCTGCCTGCGGTCGACTGCCGTGTCCGCCGAGGACAGGGCGGAGAGCCCGGCGCCCAGCTGCCCCGAACCCGGTGCGGGACAACGGGTATGAGGACACGCCCCCCGCCGACCGGGTCGCCCTGCGCCTCCCTCACCCCCCACCAGCTTTGTGAAAGGGAACCTCCGTGTCCCGATTGCTCATTGCGAACGACTTCACCGAAGAGCTCGAGGAATCCGGCGAACCGCGGCTGGCCACCGCCCGCTGGCACGCCAAACGCGCGCTGTTCTTCGCGCGGGACCACGACGTCCTCATCCTGCCCGAGGCTCCGGACGACTCCTTCGTCCACTACGTCACGGCCCTCACCGGCACCGACCGCTCCACCCTCGCCGTCATCACACCGCCCGGCGCCGCCCTGACCCCGGCGACGCTCACCGATCCGGCCTTCCGCGATCGGGTACGCGCGGCGCTGACGGGCCGCACGGTCGACGCGGTGATCCCGCTGCACCCCGACGCGGCCGCGGTGGACCTGGCCCGCGGCCTCGGTCTGTTGGAGGCGGTGGCCGGGCACGGGTTCATCGCCCAGGGCGGAGGGTCGCTGGCCAACAGCAAGGCCGTCTTCCGTGCTCTCGCGGCCGGTACCGGCACCCCCGTCCCCGACGGCACGGTGTGCGCCGCCGTGGAGAGCGCGACGGGAGACGTGCACGCCCTGCTGGAGGGAGGGCACCCCGTCATCGTCAAGCACGAGTACCGCCAAGCCACCAAGGGCAACGAGATCCTCAGCCCGTACGGCGGCATCGCCCCCCGTGGAGCGCCGCGGCTGACCGTCCTTGACGACCGGCCCGCCGTGGCCGCGTACCTGCGAGACCACTGGGGCCGCATGACCAGCGACGGGCGTCACCGGCTCGTCGTGGAGCGCTACTTCCCCGACTCGGCGACGGTCTTCGCCGAGTTCACGCTCACGGACGAGGGGATCGCCGCGGCCGGGCAGGGGGAGCTGCTGTACGAGCCGGGGCCCAGCGCCCAGATCATGCCGGTGCAGACCGTTCCCCCGGAGCTGACCGCCGAACTCCTCTCAGGGGGCCGCGAACTGTGCAGGGCGCTGCACGCCATGGGCTACCGGGGGACGGTCAGCACCGATGCCATCGTCACGGCGGACGGCCGGCTGTTCTTCACCGAGTTCAACGGCCGTACCACCGGTTCCACCCATGTCTACGCGGAGATCGGCGGCAGGATCGTCGGCCCCGGCCACTACCCGCTCCACCGCGTGCTGCTGGAGCACGTCGCCTGGCCGGTCCCCTCGTTCGACCGGGCCGTCGCCGCGCTCACCGAGGCCGGCCTCGCCTACCGCCCCGGAACCCGCACCGGGGTGGTCATCAACACCGCGTTCGACACCGCCTACCGGGACGTCTGCTTCTGTGTCGTCGCGGAGGACCTCGCCGGGGCCAGGAAACAACGGGAGCAGGTACTGAGCCTCTTCGCGTGAGCCGTCATCGGGTCCGGGGTGGTGCCGGTCCGCTGCGGCTCACAGCGGCAACAGGCAGGTCCCATCCTCCCGCACGGCGCGGGCCGGTGCGGACCCACACTCCGTCATAATTCCCGTGGCAGCGGGCTTCGGCCCAGGGAGTGGGGATCTCCGGTGGCGGCTTCTCAACGGGTCAACAGCGCTGTGGCGTTCATCGTGGGCCCGGGACATTCCGGTAGCACGCTGCTCGGCCTGATGCTGGGCACGCATCCGTCGGTGTTCTTCGCCGGTGAGGCGCAGAAGAGTCTGCTGGCGGGAGTGCCGGGGGTGCCGGAGTGGAAGGCACACTGTCGGCGGTGCGGTCCCGGCTGTCCCGTGTGGGGCGGGGTGCGCCCGCCGGGCCCCGGTGACCGGGGTCTGTACGACGTGCTGGCCCGTCGCTCGGGGCGCCCCGTCGTCGTGGACTCGTCGAAGGACGCCGACTGGTCCTGGCACCAGGCCGCCGGGCTGGGCGGTGTCGTCCCGGCCGTGCTGATCGTGCTCGCCCGGGACGGGCGTGCCGTCGTCAACTCCTGGCGCCGGAAGTACCCGGACCGCTCCGTCCGCGACCACACCGCCGACTGGGCGGCCCGCATGCGCGACGCCGAGGCCCTGGCCGCACGCTGGCACGGCCCGGTGTGCCGGGTCCACTACGAGGACCTGGCCACGAGGCCCGAACCGGTCCTGCGCCGCGTATGCGCCGCCCTGGGCCTGGACTTCCGGCCGGAGATGTCCGCGCCCTGGCACGGCGAACACCACCCGCTCTCGGGAAACGCCGGGACCTGGTCCCTCCTGGCACGCGCCGCCCCACCGCCCGGGAACCCGGACAGGCCGGGACCCGACCTGTCGAGCGCGGCGTACTACGCGGACCACCCGGCGGACGTCGTGCTGGACCTGCGCTGGAAGCGGGAGATGTCCGCCGCGGCCCTGGCGGAGTTCGAGGAGGTGGGCGGCGAGACGAACGTACGCTACGCACGGTGACCGCGGAGGCGGCGACGGGCCGCCGTCCAGGCGCCGTTGACAACGGCCGGCGTTCCGGCACGGTAGCGGCCATGAGCCTCCGCCCGCCACCTGCCATGAAGCCGAAGGTCTTCGGCATCGGCCTGTCACGCACCGGAACCCTCTCCCTCACCGCCGCCCTGTACACCCTGGGCTACGACACCGCCCACTATCCGGCCGATCTCGCGACCCATGCGACGCTGCTGGCCGGCACCGCGCGCTTCCCGCTGCTCGACCGGTACGACGGCATCACCGACATCACCGTCGTGCCCTACTACCAGGACCTGGACGTCCTGTGGCCGGGAGCGAAATTCGTCCTCACGGTCCGCGAGGAGGAGAGCTGGCTGTGCTCCTGCCGCCGGCACTGGGAGCGGCCGGTGGCGAACAAGGCGGCCCGCGGTGAGCGCTACCAGGAGCTCCAGTACTTCCTGCGGGCCGCGGTGTACGGCTGCCATGCCTTCCACCGGGAACGGTTCCTTCAGGTCACTCGGCGGCACACCGCCGAAGTGCTGCGCCACTTCGCGGGACGGGACGACGACCTGCTCGTTCTCGACGTCGCCGGCGGGCATGGCTACGAGCGGCTGGCGCCCTTCCTCGGGCTGGCGGTCCCGGGCGAACCGTTCCCCCACGGGAACCGCGGCGAGGACCGCCGGCGGTGAGCGTCGCGGTCACGCCGGACCGCTGTCACTCCGGGGCAAGGGCGCCGTGGCCCCCTCGATGCGCAGGCCGGCCAGGACGTCGTCGGCGCGGCGACGCCAGGTGTAGCGGTCCAGGAACTGCCGGCGGGCCTCGTCGCCGAGCGTCCGACGCAGTGTCTCGTCGGCGATCAGCCCGGTCAGCGCGCGCACCCAGGCGTCGGCATCCTCGGGCGGGCACAGCAGGCAGTTGACCCGGTCCCGCAGGACTTCGCGGAGGACGGGCAGGTCCGAGGCGATGATGGGCCGGCCGTGGGCCATGTACTCGAACAGTTTCATGGGCGAGGTCCAGCGCCCGATCTCGTCGAGTCTGCCCCAGGTGTAGACCTTCCGCTGATGCGGGGCGAGCACCACGTCGAAGTGGGGGTAGTAGGCGGAGAGTTCCGCCGGTGGCCGGTGCCCGTGGAAGTGCACGTTGGGCAGGCCGCAGACTTCCTCCCAGCGGGCCCGGTACTCGGGAGTGCCGCCGACCAGGTGGAACTCGTAGCCGGGGAGCCGGCCGGCGAGCTCGATGACGAGGTCGATGCCGCGCCCGTCGTAGAGGTGCCCGACGTAGCCGACCCGCGGCACGTCCTGGCGTCCGGGCAGTTCGGGACGGGCTCCGGCCGGGACGGGCTCGACCGGGTCGGCGCAGTCGGGTGCCACGAGGATCGGCAGGGTGCCCAGCCCGTCGTACGCCGCCTGGAGATCCCGCGCCAGGGCGTGCGTGATGACGACGACGCGCGCGAGCCTCGGCCGCGCGAGCAGGTCGCGTTCCATCCCGGCCGGCGCCAGGTCCCTGCGCAGCTGGTGGACCTCGTAGACGAACGGGGCCAGGTCCGAGACCGTGGAGAGGCCGTACGGGTCACGCCCGTAGACGAGGTCGGGGACGCCGTCGCGGAGCAGCACGTCCCGCACGGCTTCGGCGCGCTTCCAGTAGCCCGCCGGGGTGTAGTCCGGACAGGGGACGGTGCGCAGGCGGAACCGGTGGCGCACTCCGTAGTAGGCGTACGGATCGTCGGCGGGGTGGGAGCCTGGGGCGGCGTAGAGGGTGACGTCGTGCCCGGCGCCGCTGAAGGCGTCGCACATGCGCATGATGTGGACGCCGTTGGCGAAGACCGAAGGGATGCTCCCGCTGTTCAGGTACGCGATACGCATGCCGTCTACCGCCGGGACGGTGCGAGGGCGGACCGGGGCCGGGGGCCGTCGGCGGTGGCGGGTGGTCGTCGCGACGTGCTGGCAGGTGGTTCCACCGCACTCTCCTCATCCTGGGCCGGGCACGGGGCGAGGGCCGCGCGGGTCCCGCCGTGGCGTCCGGTCACTCGACCGCATCGGGCGACGGGACGTCAAGGGGCCCTGCCCGGGCGGAGGTTGACGATTCCGGCCGGGAACCCGGTTTAGGGGACCGGGCAACCGGCCCGATGGCGTGATTACTCCTTGTGCGCGATTGACCACCTTCTTACGGTGAGGATTCAGAGGTCCCCGACCACGGTGGAACCGGGATTCGAAGGGAGATCGCGGTGAACGACATAGAGCAGGTCCCGGAGGAGGAACTGCCCGAGCTGGCGTTGATGATCGACGTCCCCAGCTGACACCAGTCCACCCTCGTTCAGGGCGGCGGACCGGACCTTTCCCGTCCGCTGCCCTCCGCCGGGTACCGGAGGTACACGCCTGTGCGTATCGCACCCGACGCACGCCGGAGCGCCGAGGAACGCACGACGCTGGCCCGCATGACCCGGTCGGCCTTGGCCCGGGCGGGACTGACGGTGACTTCGGCGGAGGCGCGGCACCCTGCCGCAGTCGAGATCGCGCACCTCGCCCAGGGCGTGCTGCGCGCGGACGCGCCCGACCGGGAACGGCTCGCGCGGCTCGGCAGGATGCTCGACCAGGCCCGCGCCTGCATCGCCGCCGCACCTCCGTCCACGCCCACCTGGCCGGTCGACCGCGCCGCGCCCGGCCCGCACCTGGAGCGGAGCGTCGCCCGCGCCCGCAACTCGCTTCCCCGGCAGAAGGGTGCCGCCGGGACGCCACCGGAATCCACCGTGGTCGCCTGGCGCGAGCGCGACAGCGGGACACTCCGCGAGACGGTCGGGCTGCTCGCGGCCGTCTGGCCCGAGGCGCACGCGGAGCTGGGCGAAAGCCTGGCCCAGATCGCCCTGTTGGACGGCCCGACGATCGACGGGTTCACCGATTTCACCGTGCACGGCGCCGTGTTCGTCCGACGTGACCGCCTGAGCCCGGGCCCCGACGCCCTGCCGGGGCCGGTGCGCCTGGCGGAGGCTCTCGTCCACGAGGGCACGCACACCCGGTGCAACGCGGCGTCCGTGGCGGCGGAACCCTTCCTGAGACCCGCGCGGGGCGACGCGCCGCTGGTCGCCACCCCGCTCCGCATCGACCCCCGGCCGCTGACCGGGCTGTTCCAGCAGGTCGTCGTCCTGTCCCGGAGCGTCCTGCTGTACCGCCGGCTGCTCGACATGGACGCGCGAGCCCCCGACACCGCAGCAGTACGCTCACGCCACACACAGCTCACGCGCTCCGTCACCGAAGGCGTACGCACCCTGGCGGACCATCGCGAGGCGCTCACGGGCCACGGGGTGGCCGTCCTGGAGGAGGCCGCCGCCGTGGCCCGGGTGGCCACCCGATGACCGCGCCCTCCTGGAAGCCGCAGGTCTTCAGCCCCTACCCGGCATGGCCCGATGTCGTCTTCGCGCGCGTCGCCGCCCGGTCGCCACAGTTCGACCCGGTGTGCGCGGCGGGCGGGCGGCCCGTCGTCATCGGCAGTGCGGCCGGGCACCGCAAGGACCACGTCGTCGCGAGCGCACGCGGCGAGCTCCTCGAACGTGTCGGCAACATCCTGGCGGGCCGCGCCGCCGAGGCCGGCGCCGCCGTGGTGGCGAGCCACCGCGACCTCCGCCGCCGGGGTGTACCGGCCCTCGACCCCGCCACGCTGGCCCGCGGGGACCCGGCCGCGTCCCGCGACGCCCGACGGCTGTGGGTCACGGGCCGGGTGGTGCCCGGTGGCGCCGGGATCCACGTACCGGCCGGCGCCGTCTACCTCCACCACCGGGCCCCGGCCGGCTGCGACCCCGGGCCCGGCGCCGGGTCGACCGGCGTCGCCTCGCACCCCGGTCCGGAGTCCGCGGCGGACCACGCCGCCTGGGAGGTCCTCGAACGCGACCTCGTCCGCAGAAGCTGGTACGGACTGTCATCGGCTCCCGTCCTGCTGCCGACGCCCGTCCTGCCTGCGCCCCTCGCGGCACTTCTGGACGGACTCGGCGCACAAGTCAGCGTTCTCGACGTTCCCGCCCCGGCGGGCACCCGGTGCGTGGCCGTCTGCCTGCACGCGCCCGACCGTAGTGGGCAGACGTTCGGGGCCCGGTGCGGACCTGACGACGGGGACCTCGCCCCCTTGGTGGAAAAGGCCGCGTACGAAGCCCTCATGGTGCGGTGGAGCATCCACTCGCCAGTGAGCCGCGATGCCTGGGCCCGCTGGCAGGGGCGCGACGCGCCGGACTCGGCCGTCCGCCACGCGCTGTGGGCCTATCACGTGCAGGACAGCCTGGCCCTGTGGACCGCGACCGGTCCGCCGGGGCACGACCGCCGGACCGCCGCGCCGCCGGGCGAGCCGGTCCGCAGCGGACTTGACGCACTGTCCGCCCACAGCGGCCGGGAGCTCGTCCTCGTGGACACGACCTGCGGTCCGGCTCGCAGCCTGGGCGTGAGTGTGACGCGAGTGGTGGCCCCCGGGGCCCACCCGCTGCCGACGGGCCCGGACGACGAACGCGGCCCGCCGTCCCCGCGCGGCCCGCACCCCTTCGGCTGACTCCGCTCCGGCTGACACGCCGTTGCTGACACGCCGTTTCGGCTGACACCCTTCCGGCCGACGCCGCCGCCCGCTCAGCGACCGACTCGCCGGCAGGCCGCCCGGGCTCCCGCCCGGACGCCGCACCGGCCCGGGCCGAGGAGAACACCATCTTGTCCACACACCAGGACCTCACCTCCGAGACGGCGACGGCAACCACGGCAGCGGCGCTTCCCGGCGCCCGGCGCACCGGCGAGGAAAGCCTGAATGCGGCGGAGGAAAGCCCGGAGCACGGGCCCGACGGGCCCGGGGACGCCGACCGTCCGGGGCACGTCGACCGAGCCGGGGACGCCGACCACCCCGGACACACCAACCGGCCCGAGCACACCGGCCACCCCGGGTACGCCGACCGCAGCGCCGCCGACTACGACCGCTGGTTCGGCAAACCCGGTATCACCGGCGCGACCGTGGACACCCTCGCGCGTCTCGCCGGTACGGGGCCGGTGCTCGAACTCGGCATCGGCACCGGCAGAGTCGCCCTGCCCCTGGCCGGGCGCGGCCTCGACGTCCACGGGATCGAACGATCCGACGCGATGATCCGGCAACTGCGCGCGAAACCGGGCGGCGACCGGATCGCCGTCACGCGAGGGAACTTCGCCGACGTGCCGGCCCCGGGACGGTTCTCCCTGGTGTACGCCGCCGGTGGCACCTTCCTCGAACTCCCGGACAGGGAGGCAAAAGAGCACTGCCTCGCCGCGGTCGCGGCCCACCTGGCGCCCGGCGGAGTGTTCGCCGTCGACGCGCACGTGCCCGAGGCACTCGCCGTCGCCGCGGCGTCCGGCGTGCCCGAGACCGTCTCGGCGACCGACGACCACCTCATCCTCTGTCATCGCCTGATCGACCCGTCCACCCAGACCTACCACTCCCACTACCTCGTCCACGAGGCGGAGCGGACCCATCACTTCCGGGTCCGCTTCCACTACGTGTCGCCCGGTGAACTCGACCTCCTGGCGGAACGCGCCGGACTCCGGCTCGTACGGCGTCAAGGCTCGTGGGAGGGCAGGCCGTTCGCCAAGACCAGTACGTACCACCTCTCCGTCTACGCACAGCGCTGAACGCAGGTGCGCTGGCGCGGATGACCCTCCCCCAGCCCGAGGCAGCCCAGGAGTGTTCATGCCGGACGCGGACCCCCGTACCGCCGACACCGCCTTCCCCTTGCCGCACCGCGACGGGCTCGGTCCCCTCCCGGAATTCGCCGAGCTGCGCCGGACCCGCCCCTGCGCCAGGATCCGCCTCCCGAGCGGAGACCCCGCCTGGCTGGTGACCCGCTACGACGACGTGCGCACCGTGCTGGCGGACCCGCGCTTCAGCCGCTCACGCGCCACCCGGGGCACGGGACCGCGCTTCGCCCGGGTGACGACCCTGCCCGACTCGGTTCTGGCCGCCGACCCCCCGGAACACACCCGGCTACGCAGGCTCGTCGCCCCGGCCTTCACCGTCCGCCGCGTCGAGAGCCTGCGCCAGGACGTGGCCCGGTTGGTCGACGGCCTCCTCGACGAGGTCGCCGAGCACGACCGTCCCGCCGACCTCGTCCCCCTGTTCACCCGTCCGCTCCCGCTGGCGGTCCTCTGCGACCTGCTCGGCGCGCCGCGGCAGGACGGCGAGCGTCTCGAGGCGTGGTGCGACGCGCTGCGAAACCTCACCGCCGTCACCGATTCCGCCGTCACCACGGCGTTCGACGAGATGACCGGCTACCTCACCGGGCTCATCGACGCCAAACGGAGCCACCCCGCCGACGACCTCCTGAGCACCCTCATCTCCGCCCACGACACCGGAGACCGGCTCACCCACGGCGAACTGGTCTCCTTCAGCCTGGTGCTGTTCGCGGGCGGCTACGGCACCACGGCCGAACGCCTCGCCGGCATGCTCCACCTTCTGCTCGAGGAACCGGCGCGCTACCAGTACCTGACACACGCCCCGGACAGGATCCCCCGGGCCGTCGAGGAGCTCCTGCGCTACGCCCAGACGAATGTGCAGGCGAACCTGCGCGTCGTCACCGAGGACGTCGAACTCGGCGGTGTCACCCTGCGCGCCGGGGACGCGGTGATGGCCGTCAACTCCTCGGCGAACCACGACGAAGCCGAGTTCGACGACCCGGAACGGCTGGACTTCGGCCGCGTCCACAACCCGCATCTGGCCTTCGGGCACGGGGTCCACCACTGCGTCGGGGCCCACCTCGCCCGCGTCCAGTTGCAGGAGGCCCTGGCCGGGCTCGTCCGCCGCCTCCCCGCCCTCCGCGCCGCGGCGCCGCCGCTCTGGAAGACGGGCCTGAAGACCCGGGCACCCCGCACCCTGCCCGTCACCTGGTGAGCCGCGCACCCCGGAAGCGGAGGTGACACCCCCATGCGCACCCGTCCCATCGGCCCGTACGGCACCGCCGTGTCCGTGATCGGGCAAGGCACATGGCAGCTGGAACGCGCCGACCGCCGCACCGCCGTCCGGGCCCTCAACACCGGGATCGACGCCGGGATGACGCACATCGACACCGCCGAGTCGTACGGAGGCGGTGCCGTCGAGCAGCTCGTCGGCGAAGCCGTGCGGCACCGACGGCACGAGGTCTTCCTCGCCTCCAAGGTACGGGCCGCCAACGCCAGCGCACACGGCACCGTGGCCGCGTGCGACCGCAGTCTGCGCCGCGTCGGCACCGACCACCTGGACCTCTACCTGTTGCACTGGCCCGGCGGCCATCCCCTGGAGGAGACCCTGGCCGGACTGCGCGCACTCCACCGGGCGGGGAAGATCCTCCACTACGGCGTCAGCAACTTCCACGACCGGCACCTCGCCGAGCTGTTCGCCCGCACAGGACCGGACGAGATCGTCTGCGATCAGGTCCTCCACCACCTCGGCGACCGCTCCGCCGAACTCCGGGTCGCCCCGGCCTGCCTGGCCCGCGGCATCGCCGTCGTCGGCTACAGCCCGTTCGGCCTGGGCTCCTTCCCGCCCTCCCCGCGCGCCGCCGCCGTCCTCGACTCGGTCGCCCGTACCCACGGCGCCACCCGGCACCAGATCGCCCTCGCCTTCCTCGTGCGCGAGCCGCACTCCTTCGCCATCCCGAAGACCGCCACGCCCTCCCGGGCCGAAGAGAACGCCGCGGCGGCCGAGATCACCCTCAGCGACGAGGACATCGCACGTATCGCGGCGGTCTGCCCCGTCCCCGCCGACGACGGCACGCCCTCCAGCGCCTCGGGCCGGCGGCCGTGATGCGGGCGCTGGTCACAGGGGCCGCCGGTTTCATCGGTTCCCATCTGTGCGCGCACCTGCTGGCGTCCGGCGACACAGTCACCGGTCTCGACTCCTTCACCGACTTCTACGACCCGGCCCGCAAGGAACGCAACCTCCGTTCGCTGGCCGGCTTCCCGGGGTTCTCCTTCCACCGCGCCGATCTGCTGACGGCCGACCTCGCTCCGCTGGTCGCGGGCGTGGACGCGGTCTACCACCTCGCGGGCCAGCCCGGGGTGCGGCCGTCCTGGGGAACGGAGTTTCCGCTGTACACGGCCCGTAACGTGCTCGCCACCCAGGCCCTGCTGGAAGCCGTACGGCAGTACCCGGTCGGCAAGTTCGTCTACTCCTCCAGCTCCTCGGTCTACGGCGACGCGCGCACCTGCCCCACGGCCGAGACGGCCCTCCCCCGGCCCGTCTCCCCCTACGGTGTCACCAAGCTGGCCGGTGAGCACCTGTGCGAGCTCTACCGGGGAACGTTCGGGGTACCGACCGTGTCCCTGCGGCTGTTCACCGTCTACGGGCCCCGGCAGCGGCCGGACATGGCCTTCGCGCGTCTCCTCGACGCCGCCTCGGACGGCGCCCCGTTCCCGCTGTACGGCGACGGGGAGCAGACCCGCGACTTCACGTACGTCCTCGACGTCGTCACCGCCATGCGGGAGACGGCCCGATCCGGGTTCACCGGGATCGCCAACCTCGGCGGAGGCTCCCCGGTATCCATGAAACAGGCCGTCGCCGCCGTCGAGAGCATCGTGGGCCCCGTGAAGATCCTGCCCCGGCCGACGAGCCCCGGGGACGCGCGCCACACGAGCGCCGACATCGGCGTCGCCACCCGGGAACTCGGCTACCGGCCCCGCACCGCGCTGCACGACGGAATCCGGGCCATGGCCGAGGAGCACTGCCGACGGTGACCTCCTACGCCCGCTCGCCGACGTGGGCGACGGACCTCCTCCACCGACGCCCCGAGCCGGAGTACGTCGCCTGCTGCTGAAGGCAGTCGATGAGGCCGAGGCGCGCTCCGGTGGGCAGGGTGGTGCAGGTGCAGATGGCGGCGGCCGACGCCTACCAGGCGCAGGCCGGGGATGCCAGAGATGCGGGAGCGGTGATGGGGTCGGGCAGCCAGGAACAGTCCGCGTCGTGCACGCTCATGCAGCGACCCTAGCGATCGAACTTCGGCATTCCCCGCCCCTCTCGCATGCGTGCCGCACAGCAGCCACCTGCGGTCCGCGGTACTCGCCCTCCTCCCTGCCCGTTCCTGGGTCCGCGCGTATGGCCTGGCGCTGCTCCCGCTGGCCGCCATTGATCTACCAGGCGTCGGCGGCGAGCGCTCACAGAATGCGCTTCCGAGTTGTGGGGGTGGTCTGGGTTCATGCCCGGGTTGCGATGCCCGGACGCGTTCGATGCCCTCGCCGGGGAGGACGCCGGACCTGAAGGACAGCATGGAGAGGTGGTCGCCGACCTGGAGGCCGTAGCACTCGCCGGGGTTAGCAGGTCACGATGGGTTCGCGGCCCCGTGACGAACGCTGGATCCTCGGCGCTATGGGGGCCGGGCGGTGCGGGTGCCCGTCACCAGAGTGGCCCCTGTGGTGGACGAGCATGAAGTTAGCGTCGTCGCCGCTGCCACCAGCGCTGTTGTACACCGGCTGAGGCGCTCGCTGTTGCGCCGTGGTCGGCGTGGGCAAGCGGAGCGGTGAGTGTGACGGGCGAGTTGTCGCCGGTCGAGATGCTGATGTTCTGAACGGCCCTGTGGACCTGCTCAGGGGTAGGCGTGCCGGAGCCGGCTGGCATCGTGGAACGCAGTTCGGCGACGAACTGCGTGAGGCGGGTGCGGACTTGGTCGAGGATGTCGTGCAGGACGGAGGGAGAGACCGCCCAGTACAGGTCGTCGATGATGATGGCTCGGCTGCGGTACTTTTCCATCGCGCTCATCAGCGTGCGCAGTTCGGCCGCACCGGGAAGGCTGAGGTGGACTGCCTGGCCGGGCGGGGTCCGTTCGATCAGGTTCTGGAGCTGGCCGACGCCGTACGGGATGGTCACTTCTTCGTTGATCGTGCCCCGTGTGATGTCGGGGAGGTGCAGGGCGCTGATGGTTTCACCCTGGCGTTGCCAGGTCAGCGAGTGTGAGTCGGCCTGGATGGGCGCGCGCGGGCGCCGGTAGTCGGGAACGCTGGAGGCGGGTTTGCCTGCGTAGCCCTCGAGTTCGTTGAGCGCCCATTGCTTCAGGGGCTGGGAGGCGGCGTGGCCGCCGATGACGAGCGCGAGGCGCAGCAGTCCGGCAAGCGGGACGGTGTCGTCGAGGACGCCTTGTTCCAACTGTTCCACGGGCTGCGGCCCCTGGCGGGTTGGCCCGGTCATCTGCCCAGCGCGAGGTAGGCGACGACGGCACCGGCCACCGTTCCCACGGCGCTGACGGCGCCCCAGAAGATGCCGCTGCGATACCACGGCGCAGGTGTGTCCGCGGCAGTCTGGCCTGCCGGTGCTGGCTGGCTGGCGCTCGCGTGGCCGCCGTGGGAAGCGTGCGCATAAGGGGTGTTCACCGTGACGGGTGAGTTGTCGCCGGCGGTGACCCGGACCGAAGGGCCCGGCTGGGGTTCTTGCGATGCAGGCAGGTGGCCTCTTCGGCTCATGACGTTCATCAGCTCCTTGTAGCCGTCGAGTACGGTATCGCGGGCCTGGGAGAGATCACGCAGGGCCTGGGCGTACCGTTCGGGGTCAGTGCGCCGCCACTCCGGCGGGACCTCGGTGTATGCGGCGTCGTGGTCGGGGGTGAAGGTGCCGTTGATCTCGTCGACGAGACGGGCCAGGGCTTCCACGAAGCCCTGATGTGCCGCTTCGAGTTCCGGGTCGACGAAGTCGATGACATCGCGCTGCAAGGCTTCCAGGGCCGAGTCGACGCCCTCGGCGACGAAGTCGGGGATGCGCCGCATCGGCATCCGCCGGGAAAGCTGAACCAGCCAGGCGGCGTCCACCGGTACCGCTTCGGCTACCCGCGCCGCCTTGGCCCGGTCGGAACCCATGGCCGTCACCGATACTCCCTCTCGGTAGGCCGCCGCGACGAAAGCTTCCAGTGCCTGCCTGACGGCGTCGGTGTGACGGGTGGAGGCTACGTCGTCGAGAGCACACAGACGCTCCGCGCTGCTGAAGTTCTGCATGTGCAGGGCGAATTGGGTATCGGCGGCAGCCCTGACTGCCGCGTGGAGGGCCTCGGCCGCCACCGTGACATGAGGGGCGGCCACCAGTCGCACCTCACGAAGCCGATCCTCCAAGTTCAGGACCGCCACATCCGTCTGAGCAACCGACTCTGGTACAGGCGCATCGGCCGACGGGGCGGGAAACACCAGCCAGCCGCGGGTAAGAGCTCCTTGGCTTGCCTGAGCCGCCTGCAGAAACGTCGCGTTGTGGCTCATAGGCGGCCTTCCTCGTCACCCTGTGATCGCTTGATTCTGCTTCACAGCAGACTCCGCTGTTGCGCGGAGGCACACACGCGGCGGCGATGCCCGTCGCCACGCACGCAGGGTCTCCCGCCGGGAGACATCCGGGGTTGCTGCGAGGAAACACCAGGCGAGGTGGCGCGCGTTCTACCCACCGTCAGCGCCATGACGACGACAACTGCGCGGCAGGATCAGCCGGATGCGCTGGAGCGAGCTGCGCGGCATGCCGCCATAGGTCAAGGCGTTGTCACAGCAACTGGCCGGCGGCACACGGTCACGACGTTCCAACACATCACCGGCCCGCACGACGCGTTCCATGCCGACGGCTGCACCCCTCCGTGTCGGCGACGGGTGATTCAACCGCCGCCGACACTGCCCTTGCCGGAAACCTCATCCGGCCTGGTCACGCAGCATGCTGGTACTCGTGAAGGAGGCCGCCGAGTCGGTCGGTTCGATGTATGTCGAGGCGGGCGATTTCATCCGGATCGGTGATCGGTTCGGGGAGCGGGTGCAGCGGGCGGGCGTTCGCGATGCCCTGGTGCGGCCGGTGCGCGTTGTAGAACTGCTCGAACTCCCGCAGTGCGTGGAGGAGATGCCGCTGGTTCCGGATCAGGGTGCGGTCCGGCAGTTCACGGCGGCAGGTCTGCACCCATCTCTCCATGATGGAGTTCATGCGGGGGATCCGGATGCCGCTGAGCACGACCTCGATCCCCGCGTCGGCGAGGATCGTGTCGAACAGTTCGGGGAACTTCCCGTCCCGGTCCCGGATCAGGTAGCGGGCCTGGCAGCCGGCTTCCTGGAGGTCCATGACGAGATTCCTCGCCGCCTGCACGACCCAGGATGTGGTCGGGTGCGCGGTCACACCCAGGATCCGGATACGCCGGTCGGTGTGCTCGATGAGCGCGGACACGTACAGCCGTGCCCCGGACAGGGTGACGGTTTCGAAGAAGTCGCACGCCAGGAGCGCGTCGGCCTGGGAGCGCAGGAAGTCCGCCCAGGTACTGGACGTCCGCTCGGGTGCCGGCGGGATCCCGGCGTCCTTGAGGATCTCCCA
>NZ_JBFBBE010000097.1:0-34107 GCF_040682555.1 Streptomyces sp. NPDC051172 | reverse complement strand
TACATCCGCCCCCCCGGCGCGGGCGCCCCCGCGGCCCGCCCCCCCCCCCGCCCCCCCACGGGCGTGAACGACCCTCAGCGGGTCGACCTCACTTGTTGATGCAGGTGTTGCCGAAGGCGGGGTTCAGCAGCCCGATCACGGAGATCGTGTTGCCGCAGACGTTCACGGGGACGTGCACGGGCACCTGAACGACGTTGCCGGAAGCGATACCCGGCGAGTGCACCGCGGCACCCTGAGCACCTGCGTCGGCGACGGCCAGGCCCGCACCCGCGAGAACCAGACCACCAGTGGCAGCCGCAGCAGCGACGACCTTCTTGAGCATTATTCCTCCTTGTTGGCAAAAGCGATCTCGTGTTGCTGATCGCATTACCTGTAACGAGGAGGAAGTAATGGAGCTACGAGCTGATGGTCGCATTCACCCTTCTCGGGCCCGTTCCGTACGTGCGGCCGATAACGAAGGTCACGAGGCGTCGATGAAACGGTCCAGCACGCGCACGCCGAACTTCAGGCCGTCGACCGGCACCCGCTCGTCGACACCGTGGAACATGCCGGCGAAGTCCAGCTCCGGGGGCAGCTTGAGCGGTGCGAAGCCGAAGCCGCGGATGCCGAGCTCGTCGAAGGACTTGGCGTCCGTGCCGCCGGAGAGCATGTACGGGATCGCCCTGGCCGCGGGGTCCTCGGCCACCAGCGCGGACTGCATGGCGTCCACCAGCGCCCCGTCGAAGGTGGTCTCGACGGCCTTGTCGGCGTGCACGTCCTCGCGCCTCACCTTCGGCCCGAGGATCTTGTCCAGGTCGGCGAGGAACTCCTCCTCGAACCCGGGGAGGAAGCGCCCGTCGACGTGCGCCGTGGCCTCGCCCGGGATGACGTTGACCTTGTAACCGGCGCCCAGCTGCGTGGGGTTGGCCGTGTTGCTCAGGGTCGCGCCGATGAGCTTGGCGATGCCGCCGAGCCTGGCCAGGGTCCCCTCCATGTCCTCCGGGTCCAGCTCGGTGCCGAGCGCGTCGCCGAGTTCGTCGAGGAAGGCCCGGGTGGTCTTCGTCACCCGTACCGGGAACTTGTGCCGTCCGAGCCGCGCGACGGCCTCCGACAGCTCGGTGATGGCGTTGTCCCGGTGGATCATCGACCCGTGCCCGGCGGTGCCGGCCACAGTCAGCTTCATCCAGTGCATGCCCTTCTCGGCCGTCTGGATCAGATAGAGCCGCCGCTGCTCGTTGACCGTGAAGGAGAAGCCGCCGACCTCGCTGATCGCCTCGGTGACGCCCTCGAAGAGGTCGGGGTGCTTGTCGACCAGGTGCCGGGCGCCGAACGTGCCGCCCGCCTCCTCGTCGGCGAGGAAGGCGAGGACGATGTCGCGCGGGGGCCGGCGGCCGCTGCGCAGCCGGTCGCGCACGACCGCCAGGGTCATCGCGTCCATGTCCTTCATGTCGACGGCTCCGCGGCCCCACACGCAGCCGTCGGTGACCTCGCCGGAGAAGGGGTCGTGGGTCCAGTCGTCGGCGTTGGCCGGTACGACGTCGAGGTGGCCGTGGATGAGGAGCGCAGGCCGTGACGGGTCCTCGCCCTCGATCCGGGCGACCGTGGAGGCCCGGCCGGGGTACGACTCGAAGATCTTCGATTCGAGACCCACCTCGGCGAGTTTCTCCGCGACGTACTCGGCCGCCTCCCGCTCACCCGGCCCGGAGTGGTCGCCGTAGTTGCTGGTGTCGATCTGGATCAGCTCGCGGCAGAGGTCCACGACCTCGTCCTCGCCGGTGACGCCCCTGGCCGTGTCCGTCTCGCTCACGCTGCTTCCTCCCGCTGTCACTGCTGGTGGTTCCCCTCATCCTCCCCCTCCGCCCGGCCGCTCCCCAAGACCGGACCCCGCCCGTCACACGCCGTTCACGCCGGACGGGGGGTGACCGGGGAGCTCTCGAAAGCCTGGTAATGTTTCCTTCGTCGCCGCGGGGGAAACCCCGCACGACAGACACCTTGTCCGGGTGGCGGAATGGCAGACGCGCTAGCTTGAGGTGCTAGTGCCCTTTATCGGGCGTGGGGGTTCAAGTCCCCCCTCGGACACTGGACGTGTTCCCAACTTGTGCGGGTCGAGCTGAGCCTCGGCCCGCACAAGCTGTTTTCCGGGCTCCAGCCGCGGCAGTAGCTGTGCACCTCCGATTCGAGGTCAGGGTCGGTGACGGTCACCGTGTACTCATTCGGGGCAGTGCGCCCTCGTGATCATTCGCGTGGAGTGCTCGTCCCGACGCCGGATGACGACGTAGCCGTCTCCGTTTCGGCGCCCTCTGCGGTCGTGGTGCCGGAACGACTCGCGACAGGTGCCGTGCGGGGGAGTCGGGCAGGGTGGAGACGGTCCAGAAGCGGGCCTGTGATCAGGGTGGTTACGAGCGCCATCAGGACCATCGCCGTGAACATCTGGGTGTCGATGAGCCGGAGGTCGAGCCCGACGCCGAGAATGATCAGCTCGGTGAGTCTTCGCGCATTGAGCAGGACGCCCAGGGTCAGCGCCTGTCGTGCGGGGGCGCCGGCCAGCCGTGCCGCTCCCGCTCCCCCGACGGACTTGCCCACGCAGGCCGCGATGAGCACGGCTGCGACCATCACGACTCCATGGCCGTCCGACTGGAGGGCCGCAAACGCGCCAACCGGGCGCCTACTTCCGCGAGTCGGGCGACCTGCTGTCCGAACTCGGCCGCCCCGCGGATCCTCCACTCACGCACTGTGTGGGCCATCTCTCCTCGCAGTGAAGAACCCAGGTCACAGCACACGCCACCCGGCCGCGACCGACCCCAACAGCCCACCCGAGTGGCCGATCAGCCGTTCCGAACCTAGCGTCGTACTAAAATTTCCGGCTTGTTACGGAGCTGGACCCGGACAACCCCAGGCAGACCTGCGGGCCCGCCAGCGCCCCGGAGGCTTCCGGGATCGAGACGCGAGGACCGGATGGCAGCCATTGACGAGAGCGGTGCTCTCGGCCTGCTCGACGATGAGCTCAGCGCAGAGATCCACCAGCAGTTCGGCGACACCGCACGTTTCTCCGGAGGTCAGGCGGCCTCTCCGCGCACGCTCGTCGACATCTTCGACGCATCCGTGCGGTCCTACCCGGACGAGCTCGCCCTGGACGACGGCACGAACCGTCTCACCTACCGGGCGCTGGCCGCCGAGGTCGAGCAGCTGCGCCGGCGCCTGGCCGCGGCCGGGGTCGGGCTCGGGGACCGCGTGGGTGTGCGGGTCCCGTCCGGAACCAATGACCTGTACGTCGCGATCCTGGCCGTCCTCGCCGCCGGTGCCGCCTATGTCCCCGTGGACGCCGAGGACCCGGACGAGCGCGCCGAGCTGGTCTTCGGCGAGGCCGACGTACGGGCCGTCATCGGGGCCGGGCACCGGTTGACCGTCACCGGTCACGCCGACGTCCCCGCCGCCCGCCCCGGTGTCGAGCAGGACGCGTGGATCATCTTCACGTCCGGTTCCACGGGGAAGCCGAAGGGCGTCGCGGTCAGTCACCGCAGCGCCGCCGCGTTCGTGGACGCCGAGGCGGCGCTGTTCCTCACCGACGACCCGGTCGGTCCCGGTGACAGGGTCATGGCGGGCCTGTCGGTCGCCTTCGACGCGTCCTGCGAGGAGATGTGGCTGGCGTGGCGCTACGGCGCCTGTCTGGTGCCCGTGCCCCGCTCGCAGGTCCGCAGCGGCGCCGACCTGGGCCCCTGGCTGGTCGAGCAGGAGATCACCGTGGTCTCCACGGTCCCGACGCTCGCCGCGCTCTGGGAGCCGGAGACCCTCAACGACGTCCGTCTGCTGATCTTCGGCGGCGAGGCCTGCCCGCCCGAGCTGGCGCAGCGGCTGGTGACGGAGGGCCGCGAGGTCTGGAACACCTACGGGCCGACCGAGGCCACGGTGGTCGCCTGCGCCTCGCTCATGTCCGGCGAGGAGCCGATCCGCATCGGGCTGCCGCTGGACGGCTGGGAACTGGCCGTCGTCGACGAGGCCGGGGAGCCCGTCGCCATGGGCGGCAGCGGTCAGCTGGTGATCGGCGGGGTCGGGCTCGCACGCTATCTCGACGCCGAGAAGGACGCGGAGAAGTACGCGCCGCTGGAGTCCCTGGGCTGGGAGCGGGCCTATCGCAGCGGTGACCTGGTCAAGGCCGAGCCGCAGGGGCTGGTGTTCCTCGGGCGGGCCGACGAGCAGATCAAGCTCGGCGGGCGCCGTATCGAGCTGGGCGAGGTGGACGCCGCACTGCAGGCACTGCCGGGTGTCGCAGGTGCGGCCGCCGCGGTGCGCACCGCGCGCAGCGGCAACCAGCTGCTCGTCGGCTATGTCGTCACCCAGGACGGCTGGGACCACGCGGCTGCCGTCGAGAAGCTGCGTGCCGAGCTGCCCGCCGCGCTCGTCCCGCTGCTCGCACCGGTCGCGGACCTGCCGACCCGGACGTCCGGCAAGGTCGACCGCAATGCCCTGCCCTGGCCCCTGGAGGGCCTGGAGACTGGCGGTCCCACCGAACAGCTCTACGGCACCGAGGCGTGGCTGGCCGAGCAGTGGACGGAAGTCCTCGGCATCCCGGTGACCAGCGCCCGTGACGACTTCTTCGCGATCGGCGGCAGCAGCCTGGCCGCCGCCCAGCTGACCACGCGGCTGCGCACCCGCTACCCGAGCGCCGCCGTCCTCGACATCTACCAGCAGCCCACCCTGCGCAAGCTGGCCCGCCACCTGGAGAAGTCGGCGCAGGACGACGGCGGCCGGCGCACCATCGCCCCGGTGCCGACCCGCGCCAAGGTGCTCCAGCTGCTGCTGCTCGTGCCGCTGTTCACGCTGCTCGGTCTGCGCTGGACGGTGGCGCTGGCCGCGGCCGGGAACCTGCTGCCCGGCTACTCCTGGCTGCCGACCGCCCCCTGGTGGCTGATCGCGGCCGGCGCGGTGCTGCTGTTCAGCCCGCCCGGCAGGCTCGCGATCGCCGCGGGCGGGGCGCGACTGCTGCTGCGGGGCGTCGAGCCCGGCCGCCATCCGCGCGGCGGCAGCGTCCATCTGCGTCTGTGGACCGCCGAGCGGCTGGCCGAGTTCAGCGGGGCGACCTCGCTGACGGGCTCCTGGCTGGAGCGGTATGCGCGGGCGCTGGGCGCCAAGATCGGCCAGGACGTCGACCTGCACTCGCTGCCGCCGGTCACCGGCCTGCTCAAACTGGGCCGAGGCGCGGCCGTGGAGTCCGAGGTCGACCTGTCCGGCTGGTGGCTGGACGGCGACCGCCTGGAGATCGGCCAGGTCAAGGTGGGTGCGCACGCCACCGTCGGCACCCGCAGCATCCTCTTCCCGGGCGCCCGCGTCGGCAAGCGGGCCGAAGTGGCCCCCGGCTCGGCCGTCACCGGCCAGATCCCCACCGGCCAGCGCTGGGCGGGCGCGCCCGCGGTCAAGCTCGGCAAGGCCAAGCGGAACTGGCCCAAGGAGCGCCCGCAGCGCGGCACGTACTGGCGCGTGATGTACGGCCTGACCGGCCTCGCCCTGTCCGCGCTGCCGCTGCTTGCGGGCGGCGCCGCGCTCCTCGTGGCGTACGCCTTCGTCGACGCCCACGCGCCCCTGCGCGGTGCCGCGCTCGCCCTCGTCCCCGCCACGCTGGCGTTCGGTCTGGCGTACGCCCTGCTGATCCTCGTCGCCGTGCGGCTGCTGAGCCTGGGCCTGCGCGAGGGCACGCACCCCACGCACAGCAGGATCGGCTGGCAGGCCTGGACGGTCACGCAGCTGATGGACCGCTCCCGGGAGACGCTGTTCCCGCTGTACGCCGGGCTGGTCACGCCGGTGTGGCTGCGACTGCTCGGGATGCGCATCGGGCGGGGCGCCGAGGTGTCCACCGTGCTGGCCCTGCCCAGCCTCACGACCGTCGGTGAGGGCGCGTTCCTGGCCGACGACACGCTGACCGCGCCGTACGAGCTCGGTGGCGGCTGGATGCGGATCGGGCGCGCGGAGATCGGGCGGCGGGCCTTCCTCGGGAACTCCGGGATGACCGCGCCGGGTCGGAGCGTGCCGGACGGCGGGCTCGTCGGCGTGCTGTCCGCCACCCCGAAGAAGGCGAAGAAGGGCAGCTCCTACCTGGGTCTGCCGCCGGTGAAGCTGCCGCGCAGCGCCGAGACGGGCGACCAGAGCCGGACCTACGACCCGCCGGCGCGGCTGCTGTGGGCGCGCGGTCTGGTGGAGCTGTGCCGAATCGTGCCGGTGTTCTGCTCGGCCGGCCTCGCCCTGCTGACGGTGGCGGCGCTCTGCCTGCTCGGGCCCTGGGCTCCCCTGCTGTCCGGTCTGGTACTCCTGACCACGGGCGCCGCGGCTGCTGTCGTGTCGTTCGTCGCCAAGTGGCTGCTGGTGGGGCGGCACCGCACCGGTGAGCACCCGCTGTGGAGCGGTTTCGTGTGGCGCAACGAGCTCGCGGACACGTTCGTCGAGGTCGTGGCCGTGCCCTGGCTGGCCGGTTCGGTGCCCGGGACGCCGCTGATGACCGCGTGGCTGCGCGGCCTGGGCGCCAAGATCGGCAAGGGCGTGTGGGTGGAGAGCTACTGGCTGCCCGAGACCGACCTGGTGACCCTGGAGGACGCGGCCACCGTGAACCGCGGGTGCGTGCTGCAGACGCACCTCTTCCACGACCGGATCTTGCGGACGGATACTGTTGTACTCCGTGAGGGCGCCACGCTGGGCCCTGGCGGGATCGTGCTGCCCGGCAGCACGATCGGGGCCCGCACCACCCTGGGTCCCGCGTCGCTCGTCATGGCCGCGGAGTCCGTCCCGGACGACACCCGCTGGCTCGGCAACCCGATCGAGGCATGGCGTCCCTGAGCGCGGGCCACTCGGAGTCGGTGAGCGGTGTACCGGCGGACCGGAGTGGCACGAGGGCGCAGGGAGCAGAAGCGGCAGTGGCAGTTCAGCAGACGGCGGGTTCGGACCCGTACTTCCCGGAACACGGTGACCCGCGTTACCGGGTGCACCGGTACGAGCTGACGCTGGACTACCGGCCGGGCCCGAACCGGCTGGCGGGCGCGGCCCGGATCAACGCCATCGCGGGCCGCTCGCCGCTGACCGAATTCACCCTCAACCTCTCCGACTTCAAGATCGGCCGGGTGCGGGTGGACGGCCGCCAGCCGCACTACACGCACCGCGGCGGCCGCCTGCGCATCCGCCCCGCCAAGCCGGTCCGGGCCGGCGCCGCCTTCACCGTCGAGGTGCACTGGTCGGGCAATCCCAAGCCGGTCCCCAGCCCCTGGGGCGGGCTCGGCTGGGAGGAGCTGGAGGACGGGGCGCTGGTGGCGAGCCAGCCGATCGGATCGCCGTCCTGGTACCCGTGCAACGACCGGCCCGCCGACAAGGCCGCGTACCAGATCTCGGTCACGACACCGTCCGCGTACGCGGTGGTGGCGGGCGGCCGGCTGCTGACCCGTACGACGAAGGCGTCCACGACGACCTGGGTGTACGAGCAGCCGGCGCCCACGTCGAGCTATCTCGTGGGCCTCGCGATCGGCAAGTACCAGACGGTGCTGCTGGGCGACCCGGGGCCGGGCGGAGTTCCGCAGCACGGCCACATCCCGGCGCATCTGCTCCCGGAGTTCTCGCGGGACTTCGCGCGGCAGCCGCAGATGATGGACCTGTTCCAGGAGCTGTTCGGACCGTACCCGTTCGACGAGTACGCGGTCGTGGTGACCGACGAGGAACTCGATGTCCCCGTCGAGGCACAGGGGTTGTCGCTGTTCGGCGCCAACCATGTGGACGGGGCGCGGGGTTCGGAGCGGCTGGTCGCGCACGAGCTGGCGCACCAGTGGTTCGGCAACAGCGTGTCCATCGCCAACTGGCGGCACATATGGCTGAACGAGGGCCTCGCCAAGTACGCCGAGTGGCTGTGGTCGGAGCGCTCGGGCGGCCGCACCGCCCAGCAACTGGCCGCCGCCGCACACCGCCTGCTGTCCGCACAGCCGCAGGACCTCCGGCTGGCCGACCCGGGCCGCAAGTCGATGTTCGACGACCGGCTCTACGAGCGCGGCGGCCTGACCGTGCACGCGGTGCGCTGTGCGATGGGCGACGACGCCTTCTTCCGGATGCTGCGCGGCTGGGCGGTGCTGCACCGGGGCGGGGCGGTGGCGACAGCGACGTTCACCGCCCATGTCAACCGGTTCGCGGACGAGCCGCTGGACGATCTGTTCGCCGCCTGGGTGTACGGCACGGCGCTGCCGCCGCTGCCCGCTCAGATCCCGGCCCGTCCGACGCACCCGCCCACCAACGCCGAGTCGGCGTAGGCGGGCGGGCCGGAGCGCTCGGACGGCCCCTCAGGTCGCGGGCACCTTCAGCTGGTCCCAGCTGACCTTGCCCGGAATGCCGTCCGCGTCCCTGCCCTTGAAGCCGAGCTTGCGCTGCCAGGCCCGGTAGGACTCGCGGTCGGCGTCGCTCCACTCGGGGCTCGGCCCCTCCTCGTAGTGACTGCAGCCCTCGGCGACCAGGCGCCTGCCCATGGCCGTGATCACCGCGGACTTCTGCCCGTCGTGGAAGAAGGAGGCGCCCGGGAAGGGTGCGTACGAGGGCTTGGACGGGGCGGGCTTCGGATCGGGCTCCGAGCCGCCCTGGCCGGCCAGTCGCCCGGCGATCCGTCTGCGCATGCCGTCCATGGTGAAGCCGCGCGGATCCACCTTGCCGGGCTGCCACTCCTTGTGGCCGATGACCGACCGCTCGCTCCAGCCGTGATGGCGGCAGACGGCGGCGGACACCTTCTCGATGGCCTCCAGCTGCGCCTCGGGCCAGGGGTCCCGGCCGTCACCGAGGTTGATGCACTCGAAGCCGTAGAAGTGCCGGTTGCCGTCGGTGTCGGCCTCGTTGTCGGGCGGCAGCGTCGTCTCGTCGATGACGGCGCGCAGCACGTCGTGGTCGCCGAGGCCCGCGTGGTTGGCGCGGCCGTAGCCGACGAGGTGGATCTCGCCCTGCTTGTCGATGACGCCGTGGCAGAGGGGGCCGGGCAGGGCGGCATAGCCGTTGTAGCAGAGGTTCACGGAGCTGTCGGTGCCCGAGGTGGCGGTGTGGTGGATGACCACTCCGTTCACCGGGCCCCAGGGGCCCTTCGTATTGCGGTTGTGGGTGCGCCAGTTGCCCACCTCGTGGACCGTCAGGCCCTCGGCGCGCAGGATCTGCAGGAACTGGGATGCCGTCATGGGAGTGGCCATCACACGCCCTCGCCCACTGCGGCTTCCGCTTCCGCGGTGGTCTGCGACCGTCCGTGCGAGGGGTCCTCGGCCGCCAGCTCCTCACGGCGTGCCTGTGCCTCCGCCGCAAGGGTCGCCTCGTCGGCGGCGGGCATGCTGCCGGCCAGCGGGCGGAAGCCGAAGCGCAGGTCGACGGCGCCCTCCTCGCCCTTGACCAGGGCGAGCGGGGCGAGGTGGCGGGTGATGCCGGCGGCCCCCTGGAGCAGCGGGCGGCGCGCGGGGTCGGTCGGCCATTCGACGCTGCCGGTGGCGGTGCGCGCGGGGATCAACCAGTGGTCGCCGGTGCGGTAGCCGCCGCCCTTGGCGAAGTACACCTCGACGCCGTCCTCCAGGGGCAGCCACTCGCCCTCGGTCACCGGCACCGCGCCGCCCGTCAGGGAGGTGGAACGCCCCTGGCGGCGGGGCCCCTCCTGGTGGTCCCAGCGGCGCAGGAACGGGTTCAGGTCGGGCCGCCGTCCGACACCCGGCTCGGGCTCGGCGGACAGCCGGACCCGGCGGCCGGGCAGGTCCAGTTCCTCGACCCGCAGCAGGGGCAGGGCCTCCAGACGCGAGGAATACGCGGTGTCCGTGAACTCCACGAAGTCACCGACGTCCAGGTTCAGCTTGTCGTCATGACCGAGGGACGCCAACTGCACCCACGTGCCGTCGAGTTCGTCGACCGGGAAGACCACCGAGCCGTTCTCGCGGGACCACTTGAAGGTGGCGTCCTTCGCCTCGCCGCCCGTGTGCACCTCTACGCGGTAGAGCTGGTTCTCCGTTCCGCGGTAGCGGGCATCGGGCCTGACCAGGCACGGGTCCTCGTCGGCGTGGTCGGGCCGCCGGCTGCGGGCGGCCAGGCGCCCCGAGGACAGGGACTGCTTCTGCGCCCACTGTTCGAAGGCCGCGCGGACGACGTCCTTCGTCGGGTCGGTGTCCTCGATCGCCAGCTCGGCGAGGGAGAGCGGCAGTACCTGCCAGACCACCTTCACCCGGGCCGCGGTGTCCGGCATCGCGGCCCCCAGGGCGACCTCGCGCAGTGCGGGGTCCTCGGCCGCGGTCACCGACCGCTCCCACACGTTCAGGTAGACCACGAACGGCGTCTGGGCGGGCGAGGGCAGCCGGTCGCCGGGCCTCTCGGGGTCGCGGTAGGCGTCGGGCTGGTCCCAGTACGTCCACCGGTCAGGTGGTGTCGGCGTGTCCTCGTCGTGCGCGTCCTCGTCGGGTACGGGCACTCCGGGCGCGGGCCTGGTCGCGTCGAGCAGGATGCCGTCGACGTAGTAGCGGCCGCGTTGGATGAAGAGGGTGTCGATGTCGTGCTTGCCGCCCACGTACTCGATGCGGAAGCCCGCGATGTCGCGGCCCGCCGCGTCGCGCGGCCCGCCGTGGCGGCCGATCAGGTCGGCGGCGAGGGTGCGGGCCTGGTGGAGCTGGATCGCGGTCTGCTCGTTGGTGTCGGCGTCGAGCTGGACGCGGCCCTGCTGGGCGACGACCGCGGAGTAGTGCCGCTCCGGCCGGAAGGTGAGACGGGAGAGATCAGCGTGCATGAAGGGGGTCCCCCTGGTTCAGGATTCTGCGGGTGGGTCGTACGGCGGCGCTGCTCAGGTCACGAAGAAGATCCCGGCGTCCGTGCCCGCGGGCGTGTACTCCGCGAGCCGCGCCCGCAGACCGTCCTCGCGCTGCGGCCGGTACAGATCGTGGAAGGCGCCCATTTCGGCGCCGTCGTCCGAGCCGCGCCTGATCTCCTCGGGGCAGCGGTCGGCCAACTGCCCGTACCAGGGCGTCCCGTAGCGCACCGACGCGAACAACGGTCGTACGGCGGTGCAGCGATGGCGTCGCGGGGTGCGCGAGCCGGCGGGGACCGCCGAGTACCGCAGGCAGCCGACGCCACGCCGGGCCACGTTCAGCCTGCCGGTGAAGACCGAGTTCTCGGCGATCTCCACCGCATGGGTGTGGACTTCGCCGATGACGGTGGTGCGGTGCACGTGGAGCACGGCGTGGGCATGGCGGCAGTCCGGGGCGGACAGGGCCTCGCGGTCGTGCCCGGTGGCGTCCAGGATGCTGTCGCGCAGGTGGATGTCGAGAGGGTCCTCGCTCACCTCGTCGCCGATGACCTCGATGGTGCCGAGGATGCTGTGCTCGATCTGCAGGCAGGCGGTGGTGCGGTCCAGGACGATGCTGGGTTCCTCGGGCGAGTGCGGCTCGCACTCGGGCTCCAGGGACCAGCCGGGTACGAGGGTGCTGTGCCGTACGACGACGGCACCCATCGGCCCGGTGACGTTGATGCCGCGTCCGGCGACCAGCAGCCCGTCGAGGACGATCCGCGGCCGCTCGTGCGGCGCGCAGTCTTCCTGTACGGCACGGACGTTGAGGGCGTCGGGCCGGTTGCTGTACCAGTCGAGCAGCCGGATCACCGGCCGGGTGCCCTCGGCCGCGCGCAGCTCCAGCCGGTCGCCGGGGTCGAGGTCGAAGTCCAGCTGCTCCTGGTAGGCGCCGCTGTGCGTGATCTCGATGATGCCGTCGGGGCCGGTGCTCCCTGCCCGACGGTCGTGCTGCCAGGCCCGGTAGGCGTCCATGATCTGGCGGTACGGCTGTCCCGGCCCGACCCGGTAGAAGGTCGCGTCCGGCCGGTCCACGCGGTCGGGCCGCCCGTACTCGCCGCCGCCCATGTCGGCGCCGTACGCGTAGTGGTGGTCCACCCACACGCCCTGCCGGGGCGCCGACCGCGACCCGAACGCGATCCGCCCGAGCTCCGGGTCGACGGCGATCTGCCCGCGCCCGGGCCGGTAGCGCCAGTCGGACAGGTCCGCCGCCACGATGTCGGACGGCGGTACGGGCCTGTCCTCGCCGTCGCGCCGGATGACGAAGCTCTTGCCGGGTCCGTAGTAGTCCAGCAGCCGGTCGTGGAGCAGACGGCGCGTGATGAACGCCGGGACGTTGTCGACGGTGGCGATGTGCGTGGGCGACGGCTCCGGGACCGGCTTGGTCACCAGGGGGCTGTCGTTGCCGAGGATCGAGAAGGTGTAGAGGTTGCGGGCGCGGTCGATGCAGTACGCCGGGGAGGACGTCAGCGAGTACGCCTTGAGCCGCCAGACGAAGAGGCCGACTCCGGCAGGGCTCCAACCACCTTGACCGCGCGCGGAGTTGGCGCGGCGGACGTCGACCGTGCGGGCCGTGGTGTCGAAGGGACCGCCCTGGAGGGCGAGCGCCGAGCCGTCCCGGAGGTCGAGGAGGCGGCCCCTGCCGGTGTCCCGGTACAGCTTCACCGACTGGTTGTGGACGAGGAGCCGCGACAGCTCGACGGCGCGGGCGGGATAGCCGGCGGCCTGCTCGGAGATCTCCTCCAGCAGGTGCAGTGTGCCCTTGCGACGGCGGTTGGCGACGGTGGCCGCCACGTCCGCGCGCGGCGCGACGGCCTCGGCGAGCGCGGCCCGCCCGCCCTCGTGCAGACCGGTGGTGAGAACGCGCTCGTAACCGGGCAGGGTGCGGTAACCGACGAGGTCACCGAGGTAGGGCAGCACCCAGGGCGCCGCCGTCTCCACGAACAGGTCCTCGTAGCCCTGCTCCACGCCGTCGCGGACCCGGTCGAGCTGCTCGGCGATCACTGCGAGGAGCGCGCGCAGCGGCTCGCCCTCCTCGGCGTCGCGCAGGAGGTGCCAGCGGGGCAGCAGGGCGGCGAGACCGTCGGGCTCGCGAGCGGTCACCGGGGCGGCCGTGTCGAACTGGACTTCCGCCGAATGCGCGGCCATCACTTGACCTCCGTGAGGATGAGGGTGTCCGCGGCCCGCGGGGACAGCAGGGCCAGCTGGGCGGGGCGGATGCCGCGGAAGACGTACACCGAGCGGCCCTTCGCCAGGCGCCGGGTGTCGGTGATGTCGGGGTTGAGGCGCAGGAGTTCGGCGAGCGGGATGCCGTAGCGGGCGCAGACGGACGACAGCGTCTCGCCGTGCGTGTCGCGGACGGTGTGGATCTTCTCGTCGTACGCCGCCGGGTGCGCGGGCACGCTGGAGCGGGGCTCGCCGGGGTCGCTGAGCAGGTCGGCCAGCTCGCCGGGGGTGGCGGAGGCGGGGACGCCGGTGAAGACGTCGACGTCCACATAGTCGACGCCGGGCACGGTGTGGGCGGTGGCGAGGAGGTCGGAGAGCCGCGCGGGCTGCCCCAACTCCCGTCCCTCATAACCGAGCCGGCGCAGCAGTGCCGCCCGCAGCCGGGGCTCGACGTACTCCCACGCGTGATCGGGGGCCACCTTCACCTTGGCCGCGGCGAGCAGCAGCACCAGTTCGCGCACGTCCACGCGGACGGTCAGGTTGCCGTCGCCGTACTCGGTGAGCGCCCCGCGCAGGGCACGCAGCGTGTCCGAGTCGCCGTCCAGAGGCACATCGTCCGTACCCGCGACGGTCACGTGCAGCACGCGCCGCCGCCCGTCGAAGAGTTCGCGCGCCGCGGCCCGGCCGATGCCTGCGCGGGAGCGTGCGAAGTCCTCGTAGTCGGCCGGCGAGACGAGCCGGTCCAGGGCGGAGACGGCGAGGGGGATCGTTCGGCGGGTCAGTCCGGGACCGTCGGCGTCCGCGCCGCCCGTCGCCGGGCGTGGGTTGGTGACGGCGGTGACGCCCAGCGGGCGGGTGAGGGGCTGGGTGATGCGGCTCGCCGGGATGTTGGCCGCCTTGCCGGTGCCGAAGCGGTAGCGGGCGTGGACGTTCTCGTGGCCGCTGGGCAGCCGGGCGCCGTGGATGCCGTCGCCGAAGGTGACCGTCGTACGGCCGTCGGAGGCGGTGCCGGTGATGTAGACGCGCTCGCGCGGTCCGCGTCCGGCGAGGCTGTCGACCTCGTGCCACTGCACGCCGTCCACCCTGATCTCCAGCACCGGTGTGGCGCCGAGGGGATTGTCGTCGGCGAGCCAGGTCAGCGGGGACTGCCAGAGCGCGAACGTCTGGCCCACGCGGTCCGAGTCACCGCTTCCGATGGCCTCCTCCCGGCTCTCACCATGGGTGGCCTCGACGACATTGCCGAGGATGCGGACCGTCCCGCGGCGGTAGCGGTGGGCGAGATCCGCGGTGAGGGTCAGTCGGGTGTGGACGCGGTCTCCGGGCAGCTGCGGGTCCACGGCGGCATCGGCGGCGGCGATCGTGACGACCTCGTCGGCGGTCACCCCGCTAATCCCGGGGATGTCGCTGCGCTCCCCGGTGACGACGAGCAGCCGCCCGGGACGCAACCCGTCGTACAGCTCGGCGAGTTCGATCTCGTTGCCGTGCACGTCCTCGCCGAGCGGCTCGTCCGCCGGCCGCAGCGGCTCGCCCCCGGCATGGACGGTGGTGTCGCGGATGTGCGAGAGCAGCACGTCGAACTCGTCCAGCCACGGGTCGGCCAGGGTGAGTTCGGTGCCGCGGCCGGTGATGCCGTAGTTGGAGTACGCCGCCGTACGCGCCGCCACGACCTGGGTGGTGACGAACGCGAGCTTCGGGTCGCCGGGTATGCCGTCCTGGGCGCCCTTGGCCGGACGCTGGACGGCAACCCAGCTCCCGACGGTGATGCTCGTGTGCACGCTGTCGAGCTGCAGCACACGGCGGTTGACCGGCGCCGGCTTGCTGGCGATGACGATCTCGACGTTCGGCTCGGTGCTCCCTGTGGTGTAGCGCAGGCTCACCTCGTACTCGCCGTGGGTGAACTGGACGGGGATGCCGGGCCGCAGGGGTACGTCCTGCGCGGTCCCGTTGTTGATGCCGACGTGGACCAGCCCGTCGTCGCCCGGCCGGGACACCGTCAGGGTGCGCTCGGGGAGGCCGTCTCGCAGGTGGATGCTGACGGCGGGCTCCTGGCCGGAGCCGCTGTCGAGGTCGACATGCCCGGGACCGAGCCCGAAGTTGACCTGCTGAGCGAGCGGCAGCGTCACGGCCCGCTGATCGGAGCTGTTCCCCTCGACATACTGGAACTCCGCCCGAACCGGCACCTTGCCCGCGGTGTCGTACACGACCCGCATCCCGGTCAACACGGCCCCCGTGAGCGGCCAGTCGGCGGACCGGATGACCCGCCCCTTGTCGTCCTGAACAGGCTTGAGCGGCGCGGTGGAACCGAAGGGCGCGGCGGTGACACGCATGGCGAGCAGGGCGCGGAGCAACTGGGCAGATCCCGGGGCAGCAGCTTTACGCCAGGCCGGGTAGAGACTGCCGAGGGAGGGATTGAGGGCGCGGAGAAGCCGGGCGGTATCCGTGCCGGGCAGCTGGGTGCCGGTTCCGGTTGGTGAGGCGGGAGACTGGGCGCGCAGGGCGGGAAGGACAGCCGCCAGCGCCTGAAAGGCGGCGGCACGCGAACCGCGCCCAAGGGGCGCGGGGCTGTATTGGATTTGCGACTTCCGCCGCGTGGGCGCGACAAGCCCAGACGGCGCAGCAGACGCTCGAAAACCTTCGCCGGCACCCCCTTCGGCGCTCTGCGCAGGCGCCAACTCCAGTGCCCGGTAAGCGAGTTCATCAAGCACAGCTTGCAACTGCTCGAACCACGCAGCCACCTCCTCCCAAGGCGCCGCCAGCACCTGCGCCTCGCCGAGCCGGGCAACGGGCTCCGCCAGCACAGCCGCAAGCCCCTCGGGCGTCTTCACCCCGTCCAAGTCCACCCGCAGCGGCGCCAGAACCTGATCCTCGAAGTCCTCGATCAAGCGGCTGACAGGCCGGGGATCGGGCACCTCCGGCGTGGGCGGCTCCTCCCCCGGCTCGCCCGGCCCCGCAGGCAGGGCAATCCACCGCCGCACCTCGTCGACGAGTTCCTTCAGCGTCGGCGGCGCGGACCTCGGCAACGAGATCGCCGTGACGTCCTCGTCCCGGTCGACCCGCACACCGGCGACAGGAAGCAGCTTCCGTTCCCCGCCGGCCTGCTCCCCGAACACGAAGAGCAACTGATCTCCGACCTGCAAGGAGTTCGCCGTGCCCTCCACGAACAGCTCGGACCGCCGCTCGAGATCGTCGGGCGTCACCAGGGACGGCCGCCGCCTGCGCACCTCCAGCTCGTTGAAGTCCCAACGGGCGCTGAGGTCCCGACTGGTCTCAAAGGTCAACGACTCCTCGTCGGCCGACGCAGGCACGCTGTGGGCACGCGCCCCGCGCGGGATCACGACGGGCAGCGTCTCCGCACGCGGATCCCGTTCCAGCGTGTACGCGAGATGCGTCGCGGCGGCGACACCGGGCCGCGGCCGGTGCCCGACCAGCCGCCCCAGCAGCACCAGCGACCGGTGCTCGTTCGCCGTACGGACATACGCCTCGTCGGCGATCCGCTCCGAGTGGAAGGTGAGCAGGTCGCCGAGGACGGCGGCGGCGTCGAGAAGCCCGATCGCCGGGTCGTCCGGGGTGCGGACCGTGAGCCCCTCCAGGGCCGGGTACGCGGGCGAGGCGAGCCGGTCGAGGAGGGCGGCCAGGAACGAGCCGTACTCGCCGACGCGGTAGTCGAGGGCGGTGCGGCCGGGCGGGTTGTGCAGCGGGGCGGGCGCGAGGCGCTCGTCGTGGCCGCCGCAGCCGCAGGTGCACTCATCGGTGGCGGTCATCGGGCCGCACCTCCCAGGGATATCGCCAGCAGGCCGTTCTCCGGCCGGTCCGGGTCGTTGTCGCAGGTGGCGATCTCCAGCGGGCCGAGCCGCAGCACGCCGTCCTCCCTCTCTCCTCGGTCCTGTTCGAACAGCCGCCGCAACCGGGTGACCTGGACGCTCTCCACTCCCGGTACGGCCGCGGCGACGGCGACCAGCTGGCTGAGCCGCACGGGTTCGCCGAAGGTCAGCGCGTCCGGGTGGAAGAACCCGAGCCGCCCGTCGGCCAGTCGGCCGCTGCCGAGCACGCGGTACAGCTCGGCGAGGATCTGTCCGTGCTGGTGGCCGGGCCTGGCGCAGACGGTGAGCGCGATGTCGAGCGGTACCAGGCGGGCCGGGCCGACCACGAGGTCGTGGCCGATGCGCCGGTAGGCCTCCAGGGACTGCTCGACCTGCGCGAGCAGCTCGGCCGGCGGGTCGGCGCTGCCGTATGCGTCGATCGCGATGTGGGCCTCCTGGACGCTGCCGGTCCAGCGGATCTCGGCGGCGGCGCGCTGTACGCCGGGGAGTTGGGCGGCGAGGGCCGCGTAGTCCTCGGCGGTGACCGCGCGCAGGCGGGTGCGGCGCAGGTCGAGCGGGGCCAACTGGCGTGCCTGCTCGACCGGTTCGGGCTCCGTGCCGCCGATGGCGGGCAGCGGGTTGCGGACCACGGCGGCCGGCGGCTGTGCGCAGTCGCTCTGGACGACCAGGTGGTTGATGGCCTCCGCGCCGACGTTGCCCGCGATGCCGCCGCCGAGCCGGTAGTGCAGGGCGAGGCGTGCCCCCGGCTTCGGCCTCGCACCGTGCCGCCCGTCACCGAAGCGCAGGGCGATACGGCCGTCGTCCTCCAGCTCGCCGACGAAGTGCCGGTCGCGGGGGCCGCTGTGCAGCAGGTCGCGGCGGGGCAGCCAGGTCAGGTCGCCGTCCTCGACGCGTACGGCGGGCAGGGCGCGGCGCGGGTCCTGGGCGAGCGCGGCGGTCGCGGAGCCGCGCAGCACCGGCTCGTCGGGGTGCAGTCCGGCCGCGTACACCGGGCCCCAGCTGTGGGCGATCTCCCAGGCGATGTGCCCGTCGAGGACCGTGCCCGCACGCGCCCGGGCGGCGAGGACCGCCACGCGCTGCAGCTTCGTGTCAAGCAACTCGTCGTTCCGGTGCAGGAGTTCACGCAGGGCACGGACGGGATGCGTGCGCAGCTCGAACCGCTCGATGACCTTCAGGCCGTAGATGACGGTGAGTTCGTCGATCTCCTCGTCCCCGAGTCCGTCGCGGTCGCGGGCGCTGCGCCACAGTTCGACGAGCCGCTGCCGGACCGCTCCCGGGATCGCGGCGATCCGGGCGGCCTGCCCGGCGGCCACGGCCTGCGCGTCGGGGAAGGCCACCGCCTGCACGACAGGCGTACGCGCAAGGACGGGCCGGAAGCGCGGTGCGAGGCCCGGGTAGACGGACTGTGCGAGCAGGGTGCGCAGGGCTGCCGCCTGGGCGTACGCGGTGCCGGGCACCACGCGCTCGTGCCGCTGCCCGGCGCGCTCCAGCCCGATTCCGGCGCGTACGGTCGCCGCCTCGCCGACCACCTCGAACAGCTCGCGGACGTCGTCGGGTACGAGGGCCTGAGCGCTCTCCGTCTTGTCCGTGAGGGCGTTGATCAGGCGGGCCGGGGCGTTGCCCTCCGCTCGGTCGTGGCAGCCGAAGGCGGGAGGGGCGCAGGAGGCGACCACGGCCGGCTCGGGCGGCACGGTGGCCGTCTGCGGGAGGCCGGTGAGGGTGCGGCCGTGGTCGACGAGGACGACGTTGCCGCGGGCCAGGGTCACGTCCTCGACGGGCAGGCAGTCGCGGCCGCCGCGCGTGCTGAGGCAGAACGGGAGGCGCAGGGCGTCCTCGGCGGCCCAGGTGACCTCCAGGACCGGCTGGTCCTCGATACGGTCGATGCCCGGGGTGACGGAGGTGAGGCGTACGGCCTGCCGGTGGCTCGGGTCCTGGTCGCCGGGGGTGCCGGTGCGCGGGCCCTTGACCTCCTCCAGGATCAGCAAGTCGCCGGGGCGAAGGGCGAGTTGGCGGTTGCGGCAGGTCTCGGGGTCGTCCCACTCGTCGCGCAGGGTGGCCGAGGTGGCGCCCTTGGGCAGGGTGCAGACCTCGCCGCCCCAGGTCCACAGGCGGATCGCGTTGTGGGCGACCTTCAGCTCCAGCGGGTCGGCGGCGACGACCGGTTCGAAGACCTCGACCGAGCCGCGCTCGTCCAGGTCGCCGAGGTCGATCTCGTCGATGACCGTGCCCGGTAGGGGCCGGTCGTGCGGGTCGAGGGCGCGGACGTCGACGGAGGCGAAGCGGAAGGTGCCCGGGGCGAGTGTGTGGTCACCGGCGGTCTGCACGGTGACGTAGGCCCGTGCGGTGCAGCCGTCGTGCATCGCGTAGTCGATGAGCCGGACGTGCCGGCGTACGGAGACCCGGCGGCGCGCGGTGTCGAGGTAGGCCTCGGTGGCCACCGCGTCCTGCTGGTAGCTGATCTGGTCGCCGGTGTACGCGAGCAGCTCGACGAGTGTGACGCCCAGGTCGGCGGGGTTGCGCTCGACCCAGTCGGGGGTGGTGAGCGCCAGCCGGTCCAGGAGCAGCTTGCGGATGGTGTCGTAGTCGCGAGCGGTGTAGTCGACGACGGGTGCGGCCGGGAAGCCGTCCGGCTCCGGCCCGTCGTCCTTGCAGTCGAAGGGGGTCGGGCAGTCGGGCCGGAAGGAGAAGGAGGCGCGGTGGTAGCGCTGGTCGAAGCCCCGGAAGGGTTCGGTTCCCGGACGGCCGTACGGGTCGGTCTCGACGAGTGCGAACACGTACGGCGAGGTGTCGCCGGCGCGGTCGAGGGTGACGTAGAGCCGGTCGTCGAGCTCCGGGTCCTCCTCGCGTTCGACGCTGAGGTCGACGGCGGTGATGCCGGTGATACGGCGGCCGCCGTCGATACGGACGTTCTCGGGGCCGAGGCCGTGCGGGGCCTTGCCGAGGAAGGTGACGGTGAGCAGCAGCCCGTCGTCACTGACCTCGACGGCGTCGACTCCGTTGAGCCGAGCGGCTCTTACCTTGGCGCGGCGGGAGGTGGTCGTGCCCGTGCTCATGCCGCCCTCCCTTCGAAGACGTCGTCGGTCCGGGCTCCGGTGGCCCGCAGGACGTACGACAGATGGACGCGTACGGCGTTCTCGTCGCTGACGACGTCCAGGGCCACGACGTCGATGAGGTCGCCGAGCCAGCGCTGCAGCGAGGCCTGCACGGAGAGTTCGAGGGTGCTGACCAGCTCGGGGCTGTTCGGCGCGAAGACGAGATCGAGGAGTCCGCAGCCGAAGTCGGGGCGCATGACACGCTCCCCCGGGCTGGTGAACAGCAGCTGCTCGATCAGGTCGTGGACGTGCGCGGCGTGGCCGGCCTCTGCGGTGCGCCCGCGGCGGTCGGCGTGGAAGGGGAACGCGATGTCGGTGCGCCGGTGTCGGCGTGTGGCGCGGCTCATCGGACGGTGACCTTTCGCTGTGCGGCCTGGACCACGGGCGGTCCCTGCGGCACGAAGGCCGCGCTGAAGCACTCGGCTGCGGAGGTGTCGAGCAGCACGGGCGCGCCGTCGACCGTGACGCCGCTGCCGCCGCCGGTCCAGCGGACCGACACACACGGCGAGGGCGCTCCGGCGACGGTGTGCGGGCAGCCGGTGACGACGTAGGTGTGCGCGCCCGTCGCGACGGCGGCGCCCCCGATGCGTACGCCGCCGGAAGGTGTGGTGGCGGCGGTGACCCGGCCGCCGTGCGGGCAGCCGATCACGGCGCTCGCGTCGAGCAGACTCCCGGACAACTTCTCTTCTCCCCCGTGTTGCTAGCGCTTCGACCGAACGGTCAACTGGCCCTGGTTGATGGTGACGTGGTCGCCCTGCAGCAGGATTTCGGCGCCCGCTCCGTTCGCGATGACGACGACTTCCTTGGTGATGCGGATATAGGCACCGCCCTGGGCCTGCAGCAGAATCCCCTGCTCGGCACCGGCGGTGTCGTCCATGACGATCTTGTGCGCGCCCGGTGTCTGCACGACGACCGGTTTGCTGGGCGAGTTCGCCTGCAGCGCACGCCGCGCGTCGGGCGGCAGCTCTTCGGCGGCCCCGTACCAGCACCCGGTCCACACCGGGAAACTGGGATCCCCCTGCTCGAACTCCACCCACACACCGGCCCCCGGGGCCGGCACCACGAACTGCCCGGCCTGAGGCCCGGTGAACGGCAGGCAGGGCAGCGCCCAGGTGGACGGCTCGTCACCGAGGACGTCCGGGACCTCGACGGTGATACGGCCGATACGCAGCGGGTCGTTGTTGTCCACGACCCGGCCGCGGAACTTGCCGAGGTAGCGATTGTTGGGTGCCGCCATGCTGAACTGCTCCTGGTGGATGGGACGTCGGGGTGTCTTCGGGTTGTCACGGCCGTACGTAGTCGCTACGGGCCTCCAGGCCTTCCCTGGAGAGGGTGAAGTTCTGCTGGAAGGACCCCGGGCGCAGGTTGTGCGTGACGGACTTGACGTAGTAGTCGCCGTCGTACGCCCGTCCCGAGCCGCGCACACCGACCAGTTGGCGTGGCTGCAGGAGGTATCCGTGCCGGTTGACGTCGAGCGATCCGGATCCGGAGACGACGTCCGCGGAGACGGCGGCCCGGGCCAGCAGCTCGGCCTCGGCCTGCTCGCGCTGCTGTTTGGCGGTGCCGGAGAGGGTCTTGCGCTTGAGGGCCGGGGTGGGCCGGCGTCCGAGGGGCGGACGCAGCGGACTGATCGGCGGCTGGGGAAGGAGGGTGGACACGCGGGTCCCCGGATCCTGCCAACGGGCCTGCGGCTCTTCTCGCGCAGTCCCGTCGTACGCGAAGGTCAGCTGATCGACGGTCGTATTGGCGTCCATGTTGACGTTGAGGGCGTGCTGACGGATGCCGAGACGGACCTCGGGGCCCCAACGGGCGGAGGACTGGCCGGGGTTGGGCCCCGGTTCGAGATAGAACGTGTAGCCGTTGGCACGTGCGAGATCGGTGACGTATTGAAGGTCCGTACCGGTCTGGTAGTGCACCCGCAGGTCCTGATGCGGCGGCTGGGCGATCTTCTCGGCGTAGACATCGGGCCGGATGCCGTAGTCGGAGTAGCGGCGCAGGATGCTCAGCACCCGCTCGGAGGGCGGCAGGTTGGGATACCGGACGGTGCGCTCCTCCAGGTCCAGCAGCAAGGTCAGGTCCTCGCCGGTGACGGTGAGGGTGGAGTGGCCCGGCTGATTGCTCGCACCGACCTCCTGACGCACGACGAGCCCGTCGAAGAGCACGTCGGTGGTGCCGCGGACGCTCACGGTGACGATGATCCGCGTCTTCGGATCGAAGAACCCCTCGGGCAGCAGCCGCTGGTTGATGATCCCGGTCTTGGTGAGGTCGAAAGCGAGCTGGAACCCGCTTCTCTCCCCCGCGGTGGCGGTGATCTGCGCGGACAGCAGTGCCTCGGTCACCTCGGCCGGCACGGGCTTCACGAGCTTCGGCCCCATGAGGAGCGTGATGTGGACGGGGCCCTGCCCGACTGGCTGCTCAGACACGCCGGTGTCCCCCCGGCTCGGGAATGTCGACGACCCGCCCGGCCTCGTCGGTCAACTCCCGTGGATCGAGTACGGGGTTGGCGTCGGCGATCCGCCACCACTGGCCGGGGTCGCCGAAGTAGCGCTGGGCGAGCAAGTCGGGTCGCTCCCCTGCCCCCACGACATGCTCCTGGGTCTCCTGGGCATCGAGCGGGGGCAGCAAGCGACGTTTGGCGTAACGGACTTCGGTGCCGTCCTCCCGGACGTGAATGCCGATCTCGGCGTCGTGGTAGCGGCTGGTGCGCGGGTACGGGTGAGCGCCCGGTATCGCGCTCAGGGCACTCTCGTAGGACTCGATGTCAGCCATGCTCGCGGTCTCAGCCCCTTCCACTCAGTACATCGGCACCCGGCAGCCCGAGGGCCCCGAGACTCCCGCCGCGCGCGGCCGCGGCGAGCCGCTCCTTCTGCGCGAGGTGGGCCATGTACAGATCGGCGCCACGGTGCCCCGCAGGCAGATCACTGACGGTGAGGATCTTCATCCCGATGCTCAGCGAGGCCCGGATCGGATTGAGATTCACATCGAAGGCGGACTCATTGACGGAAAGCTCGGTGAGCCGCACGGGCATGACCCGCTTGCTCCCCCACGTGAACAGCGTCAACGGCATCTCGATCGGGCTGATCTCGATGGTCCCGTTCTGCGCCAGCCGACTCGCGGCGCGCAGCTGCGCGGTGGTGGGCTGCACGAGCATTTCGAGCGTCGCGAGCTGCGGGTGGATGCCGTCGGGCGCCGCGATCTCCAGCTGATCGGTGGCGTCGATCTCGGCGGTGAACTTCCAGGTCTCCTGCGCCGGCCCCTTGAGCCGAAGCGCCTCGTTCCGGTCCCCGCTGCCGGTACCACCGCTCCCCGCGTCACCGCTGTCCCCGGCGGACTGGGGGGCGATGCTGCGCTCCAGGGTGTCCGGGTTGAACTGCAGGACGATGATGCGCTGGGGGGTGCCGGTGTCCGGGTTGACGACGACTATTCCGGAGCGGATGGGTTTGGGGATGTCGGCGTAGCGGGTCACAGGCGGGCCTCCAGGCGGCTGATGAGCGGTGCGTAGTCGTACTGCGGGAAGGCCGAGGGGAAGGTCCGCAGCATGGCCGTGAGGTTCTCCCGATGCCGCCGAAACTCAAGACCGCGCAATTCCACGTCGACGAACAGCATCTGCCAGCCGAAGGCGCCCTTCGTCAGGCGCAGAGCCTCCAGATAAGCGCAGTAGTCGAGATCCATCCGGAGAAATCCCTGGCTATTGGTGTCCTCGTCGTACAGGTAGCGGTCCTGGTACCAGATCTCCAACCGATCCTTGTGCGGTTCGATCCGGATGTAGGCCGCCTCGCCCGTCGCCCTGACAGGAGCGAAGTCGATCAATCGCAGCTCCGACATCAGGGAGCGTTCCCGTTCCGAGGCAAGGTCGTTGTAGCGCGGAGCGTCACGGAGAAGTGCCCGGTAGAGGTGTGGGAGGCAGAACTCGCCGTGCAGCTCCAGCTCGGGGTCCACGCAATGCCATTGGCACGACAGGGACCAGAACCGCAGGGCGCAGTCCTTGAGTTCGGCGCTGAGCCGTACGTCCGCCCATTCCTCTTTCGTCCCGGACAGCGGGTCGAAGTCGGAGATGGGGAACGACCGGCTCTCCTGCTCGTCCGTCACCTCGAACAGGGGATTAGATTTCAGCTCCCTGATGGATTCGAGCTGCTGCTCTTCGCTTCGCGTCAACGCATCCATGTGTCCTGACCTTCGATAGGAGTGGGGCTTCCCCCGTTCAGAATTGGAGACGGCCTGCCGTCCTCAGCTGGAGCAAGCGCTTCTTGATCTTGTCCAGCTTGAACCTCTGGTTGTACGCCTGCAACTTGTTCACCATGTCGACCTCGTCCACGAAGGGCCGCAGTTTCACGATCGCCGTCATGTGCGAATCCCTGGCCTCAAGGGCGAGCTTGAGACGGTAGAGGTCCTTCTCCGTGTTGACGTTGATGGTGCGGTGCTCGGGAAGAGTCGGGGGCTTCTCCATGTTGGGAATGATGACTTCTTCCTCCAGCCCCATCTTGTCCCAGTGGGTATCACTCTCACCGCTGGTCCCGTCCTTCTGCTCGTACTTCCCCCATGCGGTACGAAGGCGGCTGGGGAAACCCGGAGGTTGGGTGACCCGGCCGTCCGGAGCGTGAAGTTCCGGGTGATAGGCGATCTCCACCTGATACCAGGCGATACGGCTCCCGTTCTTTATCCACTTGAAGGCGGGACCCTCGGTCGCCCGGAGTCTCATGTTCTGGTAGTGCCGCGCCGGCACGAGGTTCTGGTTCATGGTGTTGCCACCCAGTTCGGACGGCAGGAGATGGGTTCGGTCCCATTGTTCGCTGTCGTTCAGCGTGTTCTTGCCCAGGTAGCGAAATCCGATCGGATCGGGCGTCCGTGCGGTGTTCTTCGAACCCTCCTCAGCGGCGAATTTCGCGTTGAGGTACTGGGAAGTGAAGTCGCCGGCCAGCGCATTGTCCCGGAATTTCGGTGACTTGACCGGTGGCAGACCCTTCTTCCGGTGCGGCGCATTCAGCCAGTCCTCCGGCTTGGTCCTGTCACCCAGGTCGTCGCCACTGGCGTCGAAGCCCTGTTGCGGCGCCTCCGTACCGCCGATCACTCTGCCCTTCGGGTTGAGTTCAGCTTCGATCTCGAAGTGCGGCGGGTGATTCCGGGTCAGTGCGGTGAGCCGATACCAGATCCGGTACAGGTCGAGCCGCTGGAGGTGCCTGTTCCGGGCGATTCCCTTTTCCAGACTACTCCTTTCCTTCGGTTCTATCCGCGCGATGATCTTCTGCAGGCGCTCCTGCTTGGAGTCCTTCGAGTCCTCCTTCTTCTTGCGCCTGTCCTTGTCCCTCTTCGACTTGGGCCTGCCGGGCCTTTCCCTGTCGGGCTTGTTCTTGGGCCGACGGGGTTCGCGCTCGTCCGGTTTCGGCCTGCGCGGCTTGCCGTCCTCGTCGCCCCTGGGCTTCTTCGGGTCCTCGTCCTTGCCATGGCCCGGCTTCTTGGGTTCCTCGGTGTCCTTGGGGGACTTGGGCCTGCCCGCTTCGCCCTCCTTCGGCCTGCCCGGTTCTCCGTCCTTGGGCTTGTTCGTGCCCGGTGACTTCTCGGGCTCCTTCGGGCGCTGGGGGGTCTCGTCCTTCGGCTTGTCCGGGGTCGAGTCCTTGGGCTTCTCCGGGGCGGAGTCCTTCGGCCTCTCCGGAGTCCTCTCGGCGGGGGCCTTCGGTTCCGGCTCGGGCTTCGGTTTGGGCTTCGCCGTCGGTGTGGGGCGGGTGTCCGGCTTGTCGGAGGGCTTCCCCGTGGGGTCCTCCTTCGGGCGGGCGGTGCCGGGCTCCCCGGTCTTCGGGCGAGCCGAGGTGTCCGTGTCACCGGTCGCGGGCTTCCGCGCGGGGTCCTCCGTGTTTCCCTTCGGCCGGTCGGAGGCCGCGGGTGCGTCCTTGGGGCGCGTGGTCGGGCGGTCCGTCGGCGCCGTCTCCGACGGGCGTTCCCCGCGCGGAGCCCCCGCGTCCTCGGCTCCCCCCGCCGGCCGCCGGCCCGGGCCCTCGCCCTCCCGGCCACCGCGGCCGACAAGCTTGCCTGCGATGCCCTTCAGGCGGCGGCCCACCTTGGCGACGTACTTGCCGATGGCGTTCAGCAGGTACTGGTAGGCGAGTTCGAGCAGGGCGACGATGCCGGCCGCGACCGCCTTGGCGAACAGGAGGCCCGCGCCGCCCTGGCGGACCGCTCGCAGCCAGGACAGGACCGCGCCCATCGCGGTCAGGATCTGTCCGAGGGCGCCGATCGCCGTGCGAATCGCGTCGATGACGGCCATCACCCAACCGGCGCCGGGGATCAGCTTCGCGATGACCTTCGTGATGATGATCTCGCCGATGATGAAGGGGAGTTGGGGCACGACCGCGTCCCAGGTCTCCTTCACGATCCGTTCGAGGGAGAAGCCGCCCTTGATCAGCTTGTCGATGATCATCTGCGGGATGCCGAGGATCTGCTGGATCTTCTCCTGGAACCACTGCTTCACGGCCGTCTGGACCTCGCGGAACATGTAGTGCTCCGCGCCGTCGACCGCCGAGTTCTTCGCGCCGCTCAGCCAGCCGCCGGGGTCGTCCAGGAAGTCGATCGCGATCATCATGAACTCGCCGAGTGCGCCCAGGAGTTGGGAGGCGTACTGCAGGATCGTCTTGACCGCGTCGATGACCGACTTGATGACGTCCATGAGCATCTTCTTCAGGATGTTCAGGATGTCGCTGAGCATCTTGGCGAGCTCGTTGAGCAGGTCGGTGACGATCTGCTTCAGCTGTGCCGCGAGCCGGGTGACGAGGGCGATCGCCTGCGCGATCAGATCGGTGACGAACTTCCGTATGCGTTCGGCCAGTTCGATGATCGATTTGACCATGTCCACGGCGAACTGGATCAGGTCCTCGATCAGACTCTTGATCGTGTCGACGATGAACGACCGGGCCTCGTTGATCCAGCGCTCGACTGTGTCCTTGAAGTTCTTGATGAAGTTGACGACCGCGTCACGAGCGTCCCGGATGACCTGGACGATCGCGTTCTTGATCTCGATGACCTTCTGCTTGATCCAGTCGAAGGCCTTGGTGAGCCAGTTGCCCGAGTCCTGGGCCGCGTTGTCCGCCTTGCTCTTGGCGTCCGACTCGGCCTGGTCGCCCTTGTCCTTGATCTGCTTGTCGCTGTCGGTCTTCTGCTGCGTGACGTCGTCGTCGGTCTTCTTCTCGCGGTCCTGGACGTCCTTGCGGACCTTGTCCGTACGGTCGTTCTTCTTGTCGCCCAGTGTCTTCAGGGCCTGGTCCTGGTCCTTGCGCCAGCCCTCGCGCTGTGCCGTGACCTCGTCGAGGGTCTGCGACCGCTGGCCCGCCTGGTCCCGGGTGTTCTTGTCGATCTCGCTGCCGACCTGCTGCCGGTTCTTCTGCTGTGAGTCGCGGAAGCCCTTGTCCTTGGTCTGGCGGCTGTCGGACATGCCCTTCTGGCCCCGGCTGAACGCCGCCTGGAACTCGGGCCCCTTGTCGTGCTCGGCCACCGCGGAGGCCGCATTCGCGGGTACGGCACCCGTGGGCGCCCCCTCCGGCATCGCGCCCGGCGCGGCCTGAGTGCCGGGGACGTTCCCCTTCAGTTCCTCCTGCGGGGCATCGGGGTAGACCTGGTTCTCGCCCATCGAACGGCCGGAGTCGTCCCGTGCCGTGTCGAGCGTCTCCTGGCCCTTCGCGTCGACGGCGCCGCCCTGTTCGTCGGACGTCTGCTGGGCCGCGCCCTGCATCTGCACCCCGGGCGCGTTGCCCGCCTGGGCCTGCTTGAGGGCCTCGTCCTTGGTGGGCAGCCCGGCGAACTTGGCGGCCAGTTCCTGCTTGTCGACGTGGAAGCCGAGCTCCGAGGCGAGCCAGCCGATGCCGAAGCCCAGCGCCATCTTGAAGGTCTGCCAGCCGTCCGGCGGCTCGGCCTTCTCCGCCTCGATCTGCCCCTCGGGCTCCTTCGCACCCGTGACCTGGGCGTTCTCCTGCTGGGGAGCCTGGGATTTCTGCGCCGGGTCCTGCGAGTACCGGGCGGGCGCGTCGGTCTTCGGCTTGCCCTCAAGAGTCTGCGGAGCGCCCGCCGGACGCTGCATGGAGGGCGGCGCGGCGGCGAGTTGCTTGTGCTCGTCGCCCACGCTGCGGTCCACCGCACCGTTCACTCCGCCCATGGCCTGATAGGCCTGATACGGCTTCAGCGTGGCGGCCGTGCTCAGGCCCGCCTCGGGCGAGACCTGGGAGAGGTTCGGGGCGGGCGCCGAGTCCTTCTTGCCCTTCCCGTTGCCTGCGGGTTTGCTGGCGACGCCACCGGCCCGCGGCGCGCTCGCGGTGGCGGCCGCCGGGGCACCGGCCGGCGCCGGGTCCGGCTCCGGTGCGGCACCGATCGCATCCTCGGCCGCCTCTGCCGTGGCCGGCGTGGATGCGGGCCGGGCGGCTTGGCCGCCTGTCGGCTGTGCGGTGGCAGGCCGCGTGGTCGTGCTCCGGGCTGACATACCGGAGGTCGAGCCGCCCGCCCCGGGCTGCGCCGCGCTCTGCGCGCCGCTGGTCGCGCTGCCGGGCCGGTCCGCGTTGGAGCCCCCGGTGACCTGCGAGTCACGCGCGGCTGGTGCATCGGCGACGGCCTGCGTGTGCTCGGCCCCACCAGCAGATGTGGATCCTGAGGACGCGGAGGCGGTCTGCGGCGCCGCGGCCGTGCCGCCCGCCGCCTGCTGCGAGCCCTTCTCCTGGGCGGTAGTGGCCTGCTCACCCGCGGCCGGGGTGCCCTTCTCCTGCTTGGCCGCGCCCTCCTGCACGGCCCCGCCGCCGTCCGATCCGCCCGTCTGCCGGGCACCGGGGGCCTGCTGCACCGTGGTCTGCGCGGCGACGGGACCGGCCTTCGGATTGTCGCCGTTCTTCGGGTCCTTCGAGGCGGCGCCGACGTCCGGCAGTCCGGTGGCCTTCTCCTCCGGTTCCAGACCGGAGAACAGGGTGTCACCGGGACCGCCCACGGTCACGGGCGAGGCCGAGGGCGCGGGCTCGGTGGCCGGTGCTTCGGCGGTGTTGTCCTCGACGTCCGCCTGAGCCGCCGCGTCCTCGGCGTCCTCCGCGTCGCGCTCCGCCTGTACCTGGTCGGCCTTGGTCGGCGGGGGCGCCGGGAAGTCGGGCAGGGACGCGCCGGCTGTCTCTCCCTGGCCGGCCGTCGGCACCCCGGACACATCGGGGTCCTGCTGCGGCAGGAAGTCCTCCGGCTGGAGGTTGATGTCCCAGGCGCTGGGTTCGGCGCCGCCGACCTCCACCTCCGAGGTGCTGTCGGAGAGCGCGCCCTCGTCGTCGGCCGCCTCCTCGCTGCCGTCGAGGTCCTGGTTGCGTACGCCGTCCAGAGCGCTCGACGGTGTGGGCAGCGGGATGTCCGGGCCGGGCGCGGGCGAACCCGTCGGCCGGTCCGAGCCCCGCTTGTCCGCCTGCGGGATCTGCCGGCCGGCCGCGAACTGGTCTGCGACACCGGGCCGGTTGCGGGCTGCGGACTCCTCCGCGCCGGCGACGGGGACACCCTGCTCACCTGCGGCGCTCTGTTGCTGCGCCTGCTGCTGTTGGTCCTGCTCGCCCTTGTCGGCTTCCTGCTCCTGCGCCTGCCCGCCGCCCTCGGCGCCCTGGGACGCCTCCTGCTGCCCGCCGGCCGACGGCCCCGCCGACGCGGCGGCCGACGTGTCCTGCGCCTGCTGCCCGGCCGAGGACGAGGCGTCCCGCGACGGGGTCTCGTCCCGTACCCCGGCCGCCGGAGCCCCGCCGCCGCGCGCCTCGGTCCCCGGCCGCTGCCGCCGCTCCCGGGCGTCCGACTCGTCGCGCTCGCGCCGGGCGCGCGCCTCGGAATCGGCCTGCTGCTGCTCACGTGTGCCGCCGTTCGACGGGGTGCTTCCCGGGGCCCCCGCCCGCTCGGCCCGCTCCTTCTCCGGACCGGTCGCGGCGGCCGGCCGGTCCTGGTCGGCCCGGTCCTCCTGGGCCCTGCGCCGTGCGCTCTCCCGCTCGGCGCGCGCCTCCTCCGCCGTGTCCGGCTCGACGTCGGGAACATCATGCGCGTCGCGCTCCACCCGGTCGTCGGCGAAGTCGTCGTATGCCTCGATGTCGTCGACGAGGTCGAGCACCCGGTCGTGCTCCGGGCCGAGCAGCCGGCCCTCCAGGCGGGCGAGGACGCTGTCGAGCAACTCGGCGGGAAGTTCAGCCAGTTGGCGGCGGGTGCGCTGGGAGAGGTCCTCGGGGTCGCCGCGCAGCGAGCGTACGAGGGAGTTGGCGAGCCGGTCGACGAGGGTCGCCGGGTCGATCGCCTCCGCGCGCTGCCGGTCGGCGTCCACCGTCGCGTACCGCAGCCAGCCGGGGGTGGCCTGGCCCTCCTGGACCTGCGGGGCGGCCTCTTCCCGGACGGCCGCCTGCGCCGCCGTCTCCGCCTCCCGCTCGATCGCCTGCTGCGGCAGGCTGACGGCGCCCAGCTCGCGGCCGGCCCGCAGCGCGCCGAGGCCGTGCGGGTTCTGCACCGTGTGCTGGAGCTCATGGGTGAGCAGGCGGCGGCCCTCGTCGGTGCCGGGCCTGAAGGCGCCCTCGCGGAAGAGGATGTCCTGGCCGACGGCGACGGCGTCGGCGCCCAGCAGTTCGGTCAGCTGCCCGGCGTCCCGGCCCGTGTGCAGCCGTACCCGGCTGAGATCGTGGCCGAGCTGCTCCTCCAGCTCCCGTCGCAGGCCGGGGTCGAGGGGCTGTCCGGCGCCGCTGACGATGTTCTTCGGCTCGGGCGCACGGGACTTGGCGGCCCGCTCCTTGCGCTTGCGGCGCCGCTGCTCGGCGGCCTGCTCCGAAGCGGCGTCCTGGGTCCGGGAACTCACCGGCCCACCTCCCCGTGTCCGCTCAGTCCCTCGTGCACGGCACGCGCCAGTTCCTGGCCGAGGCGGCGCGCGGACAGCCCGGCGGGCAGCGGCGGCAGCCCGGACAGCGCGTCGACGGCCAGCGGGCCGTCGGCGGCCAGGGGCACTCCGTGCAGCCGTACGAGGCGCGTCAACTCGCTCTCGAACGCTGCCGACACGCGCTCGGGTTCGGCTCGGAAGCCGTCGAGCACCAGCTCGCCGACCTCGATCCGGATCGCCGAGGGCTCCCGGTCCCGGGAGGACGTCACACCCATCCGCGGACCTCCGTCGGCGTCAGCGAGCGCTCCAGCTTCAGGTACTCGGTGCGGGCCGCGGCCAGCATGTGCCGCATCTGCAGCCGGTCGCCCTCCTCGGCGGCGAGGAAGGCCCCGGACAGGGCGATGTTGCGGATCGAGCCGCCGGCGACGGTGAGCTGGGCGAGCAGGGTCGGGTCGATGTCCTTGACCGGGGCCTGTGGGGGCAGCACCCGGCGCCAGATCTCCGCGCGCTCGTGCTCAGCCGGGAAGGGGAAGTCGACGACGAAGCGGATGCGCCGCAGGAACGCCGTGTCGAGGGCGTTCTTCATGTTGGTGGTGAGGACGGCGAGGCCCCGGTAGGCCTCCATCCGCATCAGCAGATAGCTGACTTCCAGATTCGCGTACCGGTCGTGGCTGTCCTTGACCTCGCTGCGCTTGCCGAACAGGGCGTCGGCCTCGTCGAACAGGAGGAGTGCGCCGCCTCGTTCGGCGGCGTCGAAGACCCGGCGGAGGTTCTTCTCGGTCTCGCCGATGTACTTGCTGACGACCTGGGAGAGGTCGATGACGAAGAGGTCGAGGCCGAGTTCCTTCGCCATGACCTCGGCGGCGAGCGTCTTGCCGGTGCCGGAGCCGCCCGCGAACATCACCGTGACGCCGAGGCCGCGGCGCAGGGTGGCCGCGAATCCCCATTCCTGGTGGACGGTTGCCCGCTGCCGGACGTGCGCGACGATCTCCCGCAGCACACTCGTCTGCCGTTCGTGCAGCACCAGGTCGTTCCAGCCGGCCTGCGGTGCGATCCGCCGGCCCAGCTCGTCCATGCCGATCCGCGCCTCGTCGAGCCCGGCCCGCCAGGCGAGTTCGGCGGCGTCGTAGTCGTCCTCGTGCGGCAGGCGGCGGTGTACGGCGGCGGCCGCGGACCGCACGACATGCGGTGGCAGCTGGAACTGGGCCACGAGGGAACGGAGTTCGCCCTCATCCAGGCCGACCGACTCGAAAGCTCCTGCCCACAGGGCGAGTTGTTCGTCGTCGTCCAGCCGCGGCACGGTCACCCGGGCCCCGTACGAACGCTCCGAACGCAGCGGGTCCTCACTCGACACCACCACGGGTACGGCCGCCCCGGCCAGGAACGACTCGGTCGCCGCCCGCTGGTCGCGGTCCAGCTCGCCCACCTCGACGAGCAGCGCGGCGGGCAGCAGGATCGCCTCCCGCTGCCACAGCCGGGCCAGCCGGTCGCGGTCGGCCGGGTCGGACGGGACGTCCTCGGCGCTCATGGTGTACAGGCCAAGGCCCGCCCTGGCCGCTGCGGCCGCCGAGATGTCGGCCCGGCTGCGCAGGTCCCCGCCGGTCACCTCGACGATCGGCGGCACGCCGGTCTCTGCGCCCGTCGTCCAGCCCTCGGCGAGCCTGCTCGCGGCCAGGTCGTACGACGGTGTCAGCGCCTTCGGCACGGGGGTGCGGCGGAGCTGCCCGTGCAGCCGGGCGTCCAGATAGGGCGAGCCCAGCAGGAAGTGCAGGATCCGCTCGTCCAGCCGCAGCCGGGACGTGGTCAGCCGTGACTCGTCGTCCAACTCGACGATCCGCCACCGCCTCAGCGGCGCCACGGGGGTGAGCGCGCTCCAGTGCGGCTCCGCGAGGGCGGCGAGAGCGAGGGAGAAGGTCGGGTACGTCCGCTCCGGGTCGCCGGCGGCGGTGGCGCACCGGGCGGCGGCCGTGGGTTCCAACTCGTGGGCGGCGGCGAGGAGTACGAGGTCACGCTCGAAGGCGGTGAGGCTGAAGCAGGCGACGAGGGCGTCGAGGGGGGCGGTGTCGGGGCCCTCGGCGGGAACCACCTGGGCGCCGGGTACGCCGGTCTTCTGGCTGGACCGCGCCGCATGCGCGTCGACACGGGCCAGGACGCGCCGGATCTCCGCGGTCAGCGTCGTCCGGCCGCCCTGCGCGCCGTGCTCGTATTCCCCCATGCCGCTCAGTTCTCCGTGGTGTCGTCGTCGCCCTGGCGCGGGGCGGGCCTGGCCGCGCGGGGCGCCGCCCTGCGGGTGCGCGCGGGCGCCTTGGTGGTGGCCTTGGCGACGGTCTTCGCAGGAGCCTTCGCGGTCTTCTTGGCAGGTGTCACGGCGGGGGTGTCCGCCTTCTCGTGCACGACTTCGGTGGAGGCCGCTTCACTTGATGGCCCGTCACTTGCCCGCTGGGCCCCCGGAGGGACCGGTGCACCCGGCGCCCCGAACGGCAGCACCCGCACCTCGGGCCGCTCGACCGGCTTGCCCGGCACCGGGGTCTCCCGGCCGTCGATGAGGACGAGGGCCGCCTGGTAGCACACCGACAGGGTGTACGGGGTCTGGTAGAGCATTCCCCACAGTTTCGACGTCTCGTCGACGTCCATCACCGTCGGCGTGAACCGCACGCGCTGCGCCGACTCGGCGAGGTTGCTGCCCGCCAAGTAGGGCCGCTCTCCGGCGAGTTCGATGATGTCCTTGGGCAGGACCGGGATCTCGTGCAGGGTGCGCACCACGGAGCCGATCAGCCGCTGGCCGACCAGTTCCGTCTCGTCGCCGTACGCGGTGATCAAGAAGTTCAGGTCGAGTGCCGCGACGGGCCGCTTCACCAGGGTGCCGTCGGCCGCGCGCGTCGGCAGGTCGCTGTTGCGCAGCGAGGTGTCGGGCGTGACCTGGTACAGGAACACGGAGATGGTGGGCTCGGCCGGCGGATCGGCCGGCGGCTTGCGCGGCTCGACCTTGACGGCCATGTCGATCTCGGGGCCCAGGTTGGACTCGATCAGCAGGGCGAGGGCCTGGGTGACATGCGCGAGGGCAAGTGCGTTGCTCATGGCGTCAGTTCCTCGGTTCCTCTCGGCCTGCCGACCGGCTCACGGGTCGTCCCGCCGGTCGTGCTGCTGCTTCCTGTCGGCGGTTCACGGGCGTCCCCGCTCCAGGTACTCCGCGAGGCTCAAGGTGGCCGCGGGCCGGTCCTTGGCGGGCGCGCGCTGCCGTCCGCCGCCGGCCGGCATCTCGCCCGCCGTCACTTCGAGCCGCCCGATCTGCACCTGCACCACCTGCTCGGTGGGCCGGGACGGCCGCCGGGCCGCGGCCTGCCGTACGGCGTCGCGTGCTGCCGCCGTGGGGGGGGGGCGGGGGGGGTGGGGCGATGGTGATGTCGATGGCAG
>NZ_JBFBBE010000096.1:0-34162 GCF_040682555.1 Streptomyces sp. NPDC051172 | reverse complement strand
TTGGACCACTACCCCGTCAAACAAACCCACCACAACCCTTTGGGGTTGCTGGGCTGCCCGGGTAACGTGACCAGCCGTGTTCTGCGGGGCCTGGTGTAAGCGCCCCCCGCACGACCGTCCACGTGCTGTGCGGCTCTACGGCTGGAGATCCTGCCTCTGGACCAGGTCCCCTTCTCCTGGCGGACGCTTGATCCTGAAGCCGTCAGTGTAATTGTCGTTCTGGCAGGTCACGACCACCGTGCCCTTTACGCCATTGTTGTTCTTGCCCTTGGGGATATTGCCGAAGGTGACCGAGTACGCGCCTGCTGTCCCCACGCCCGGATTTTGGTCGATCAGGGTTATCCTCGGGTTTGTCTTTGCGGTTATCTGCACGGTCCTGGGAGGCTGTCCGTTCTCGCAGTCATCGACCGTCCCCGTGACCACGACCTCGCCACTTCTCGGGTCGGCTGCTGCCTGATCCGCAGCCGCGAGCGAGGCGACGGCTGTCAGAGGGAGCATCGCCGTGACGGCGAGAATTGCGACGCGACTACGCATGACTTCTCCTAGCTTGGCGGCTCGCGCTGGGAAATGGCTGCGACTGATCCGGTGAGGTTTCCTCTACCCAAGGTCTGACCCCGGCCCGTGGTGGTCAAGGGAGACAACTACCCACGGGTGGCGGGGCAGGACGGCCCACAGCAGCTGCCCCCCAGCAGCTCTATTCTCGGTACGTCAGCCCGTACTCGATCGCGAGCCGGGTGAGGTCGGAACGGCGCCGATATCCTGTCTTCTCGCCGATTCGGTCGAGATGCGACTGCACGGTGTGCTTGCTGATGCACAGCTTGTCGGCGATTTCCTGGTCCGTCGCGCCACCGACGACAAGTCTCAGAATGTCCTGCTCGCGGTCCGTGAAGCGCGGGGATTCTTCCAGCAGATGGCCGGCGGGCCCGGACACATAACTGCGGCCCGAGCCCACGACCCGAATCGCCGTCAACAGTTCCTCGCCCTCGGCCTGCCGACTCAGATATCCGCCGGCCCCCGCCCGGATCGCCTGAGCCGCGTCGATCTGCGCGGCTGACGACGTGACGATGACGGCGTGCCCCCGCTCCCGCAGCTCCGCCACGGTCGCGGCGAGCCTCGGGGGCGACTGCTGCAGATCCATCAGGACCACGTCGGCGCGGTGCAGACCGCCGTCCGCGGCCTGGATCGAGGGCGCCGTGACAACGAGGTGGAGGTCGGGCGCGGTGCCGATCAGTCGCGAGACGCCGTACCGGAAGAGCGGGCAGTCCCCGATGACCGCGATACGCATGAACCGGGTACTCACTGGCCGCGACCGGTGCCGGGCGGAGAGGCGAGCCGGGCCCGTCCGCCCGGCTCGGGCATGACCGTGACCATCGCCTCGGCGCAACCGCCCATGGACATCTCCGATCTTGCGCGGACCTCAGGGCCTGTCCGGCGGATCATGCCGCAGACGCTGGGCAGGCCCTGCCCTCAGCCTCGCCGGGACCGGGGAGTCCAGCGCGCCGGATTAGCCCGTCCGGCGTGCCGTCACGCGGGACGCCGGTGCTGGAACACCTACGGCGGTCGCCTACTGAGCAGGGGCGGACGTCAGTTGGCGGCTGCGGGTGGTGTGGCCCCTCACGACGAGCCCGCACCCGGCCACGCACCGCACCCCAACGACGACTAGCCCGCTTGTCCCATCCCCGCAGCGTTCGGCCAGCTCTGGGCGTTCGGCCAGCCCGTTGCCGGGGCCGGGGTGAGGTCCGGGACGGGACCGGTGGTGCCGCGTACCTGCGCCGCCGTGAGGCCGCCGCGGGCCGGGACGCCGGGCGGGGTCGGGCCGGGGGCCGGGGCGGGCATGGGCGCTGCTGCAGGCATGGGTGCCGGGACGGGCTGCATGGGTGCCGGGACGGGCTGCATGGGTGCGGGGACGGGCTGCACGGGTGCCGGGACGGGCTGCATCGGTGTCGGTGCGGGTTGCATGGGTGCGGGGACGGGCTGCATCGGCATCTGCGCCGCCGCCGGCACGGGAGCCTGCGCCGCCGCCGGCATCGGTACCCCGATGCCCATGTACTGCCCAGCCTGCGCAGCGAGCGGCATCCCCGCCCCGTTGGTGGCGCTGACCAGGCGGTCCACGGCCGCCGTACCCGAGCTGTAGCTGGTCCCGGTGCCCAGCTCGGGTACGGCGGCTCCCCTCCTGGTCCCGTAGAGCACCTGTTCCAGGCCGGACACCAGGCGACGCACATCCACCTGGGGGCGCACCACGAGTCGCAGGAAGCGGCTGGACGAACCGATCTTGTTGCCGCACTCGCGGACCAGGATCCGGTGCTCGGCGAGCATCCGGTCCCGGACCACGGTGCCTTCGGCGCCCACGGGGAGACGTACGAAGAGGAAGTTGCCCTGGGAGGGGTAGACCGTGAGGCCGGGGAGGGCCGAGAGCTGGCCGGCCATGTCCAGGCGGTCACGGCGCACCTGGTGGAGGCTCTGCGCGTACTCGGCGCCGTGCTCCTTGAGCATGAACACCACGTACTCGGCCAAGGAGTTGAGGTTCCACTTCGGGAGCATGGAGCGGACCCGGCCGGCCAGGGCCGGGTTGGCGACCAGGTAGCCGAAACGTATGCCGTGCAGACCGAAGTTCTTGCCGAGGCTGCGCAGCACGACGACGTTCGGGCGGATCATCGCCTCCTGGACGACCGACGGTTCGGCCTCGGCGTCCGCGAACTCGAGGAACGACTCGTCGACGACGACCAGGTCCAGGTCGGCCATCCCGTCCATGAACTGCACGAGGGACTGCCGGTGCAGAAAGCCGCCGTCGGGGTTGTTCGGGTTGCAGACGACGGCGACGCGGGTGCCGCGGGCCCGGATGAACTCGGCGTACTTGGCGAGGTCCAGGGCGAAGCCGCTGGACTCCTGCAGCGGGAACATGTCAACCCGCTTGCCGGTCTCCATCGGCTGGTCGGTCCAGCGGCCGAAGGTGGGGACGGGGATGGCCAGGGACTCGCGGACCATCAGGTGGTCGATCCAGGTGATCAGTTCGGTCGAGCCGTTGCCCATCGCCACGCACTGCGGCGGGAGCTGCAGCAGGTTGCACAGCTCGGCGGTGATCGTGTCGGCGCTGCTCGGGTAGTACGTGACGATGTCGCGCAGGCGGGCCGACATCTCCTCGAACATGGCCGGAGTGGGGAAGTACGGATTGCCGGGGACGCAGAAGTCCACGGGGCCGGTCCCGTCGCCGCCCTGCCGCGTCAGCGCCGCCATCGACGGGCTGTGTGCCGCGTCGCTGCGGAACAGCGAGGTGACGTTGTCGGCCATGGAACCTCCGTATGGGGCGGGCCCGGCAGGGACGACCGGGCCCGTCGCGTTTGGGTGGCCCGCGCGGGGGAGCACGGGCCGCCCCTTCATACGGAGACGGCTGGAGCGCTGTTCAACCAACGTGAGAACTGTGTGAGTTCGGGAACCGGAAGGCGTTGCTCATCGTCCCCGTCCGGGTGCCCGGCGTCACGTCCCGAAGGTGTGCACCGTCCTCGTCCTGTACGTCTGCCCCGGCCGCAGCACCGTGGACGGGAAGTGCGCGTCGTTCGGAGAGTCCGGGAAGTGCTGCGTCTCCAGGCACAGCGCGTCACCCTGGCGGTAGGTCCTGCCGCCGGTGCCGGTCAGGGTGCCGTCGAGGAAGTTGCCGGAGTAGAACTGCAGGCCCGGCTGGTCGGTGGCGATCTTCAGGGTGCGGCCGGAGCGCGGGTCGCGCAGGGTGGCGACGTGCTCGGGCTCGGACGTGATGCCCTTGTCCAGGACCCAGTTGTGGTCGTAGCCCTTGGCGTGTGTCTGCTGGACGTGGCCGTCGCGGATGTCGCGGCCGATCGCCTTGGTCTCGCGGAAGTCGAAGGGGGTGCCGGTCACCGTCGCCAGTTCGCCCGTGGGGATCAGGCCCGCGTCGGTGGGCGTGTAGCGGGACGCCTCGATCGTGAGCTCGTGGTCCTCGACGGTGCCGCTGCCCTCGCCGGCCAGGTTCCAGTAGACGTGGCTGGTGAGGTTGACGACCGTGGCCTGGTCGGTGGTGGCCTCGTAGTCGATGATCCAGTCGCCGTGCCCGGTGAGGGTGTACGTCACCTTCGCCTTGAGGGTGCCGGGGTAGCCCATCTCGCCGTCGACGCTGGTGCAGTGCAGCACCAGGCCGACGTCGGAGCCCTCGGCGAACGGCTCGACGTCCCAGATGCGTTTGTCGAAGCCCTGCTTGCCGCCGTGCAGGCTGTTGACGTCGTCGTTCACGGACAGCTGGCAGGTCTTGCCGTCCAGAGTGAACCGGCCCTTGGCGATGCGGTTGCCGTAGCGGCCGATCAGCGCGCCGAAGTACGGGGTCTTGGCGACGTAGTCGTCGATGTTGTCGAAGCCGAGGCAGACGTTGGCGTAGTGGCCGTCGCGGTCCGGGATCTCCAGAGCCTGGACGACACCACCCCAGTTCAGGACCTTCAGCCGGGTGCCGCCGTTCTCCAGCGACCAGCGGTGGACCTCCGTGCCGTCGGCGAGCTTGCCGAAGAGCGATTTCACCGGTCCTGCCTCTCCTCTCATGGGAAGGGCCCCGCCGTGCGGCGGGGCCCGATCCGGTCACTTTGGTCTACGAGCCGGACTTGCGCTTGTTCCACACGTCGAACCCGACCGCGGCCAGCAGGGCGAGGCCCTTGATGACCTGCTGCCAGTCGGTGCCGACGCTGAGGAGGTTCATGCCGTTGTTCAGCACGCCGAGGACGAGACCGCCGATGATCGCGCCGAGGACGGTACCGACACCGCCGCTCATGGACGCGCCACCGATGAACGACGAGGCGATCGCCTCGAGTTCGAAGTTCAGGCCCGCCTTCGGAGAGGCTGCGTTCAGACGGGCGGCGACCACCAGACCCGCCAGGGCCGCGAGCACTCCCATGTTCAGGAAGACAAGGAAGGTGACCTTCTTGTCCTTGACGCCGGACAGCTTCGCCGCCGGCAGGTTGCCGCCGATGGCGTAGATGTGCCGGCCGAAGACCGCGTTGCGCATGACGTAGCCGTAGCCGACCACCAGCACACCGAGGACGATCAGGATGATCGGGGCGCCCTGGTAGCTGGCGAGCAGCATCGTGACCGCGAGGATCGCGGCGGCGATGGCGACCAGCTTCAGCAGGAAGGCGTTGCGCGGCAGCACGTCCAGCGAGAACTCCTGCTGGCGCTTGCGGTCGCGGACCTCCTGGTAGACCACGAAGGCCAGCAGGACGAAGCCCAGCAGCAGCGTGAGGTTGTGGTAGTTGGTGTTCGGGCCGACCTCCGGCAGGAAGCCGTTGCCGAGGTTCTGCAGACCGTTCGGGAACGGGCCGAGGGTCTGGCCCTGCAGGAAGATCTCCGTCAGACCGCGGAAGAGCAGCATGCCCGCGAGGGTCACGATGAACGACGGTATGCCGAGATACGCGATGAGGAACCCCTGTACCGCACCCGCGGCCGCACCCACCAGCAGGCACAGCACCAGCGCCACCGGCCAGGCCACGCTGTGCTGCACCGTCAGCACGGCCGCGAACGCGCCCACGAAGGCGGTCAGTGAACCGACCGACAGATCGATGTGACCCGCGATGATCACCAGCATCATGCCGATCGCGAGGATCAGGATGTAGCTGTTCTGCAGCACCAGGTTGGAGACGTTGCGCGGCAGCAGCAGGTCGCCGCCGGTCCACACCTGGAACAGGACCACGATCAGGCCGAGCGCGATCAGCATGCCGTACTGCCGCATGTTGCGGCGCAGACCGCCCAGCATCAGCTGCAGCAGGTTCTCGCCGGAGGCCGACCCTCCGCTCTTCCCGGGCGGCGCCGAGGCCGGGACCTTGTCCGTCACATCCGTGCTCATCGGGTTACCTCTTTGTCCTTCGTCATCTGGCGCATCAGCACTTCCTGCGTGGCCTCGGCCCGCGGGACCTCACCCGTGAGCCGCCCGGCGGCCATGGTGTAGATGCGGTCGCACATCCCGAGCAGCTCCGGCAGCTCGGAGGAGATGAAGACGACCGCCTTGCCCTCCGCGGCCAGCTGGTCGATGACCGTGTAGATCTCGTACTTGGCGCCCACGTCGATGCCGCGCGTCGGCTCGTCCAGGATCAGCACCTCGGGACCCGCGAAGATCCACTTGCTGAGGACGACCTTCTGCTGGTTGCCGCCGGAGAGCCTGCCCACCGTCTCGAAGACGGTCGGCGCCTTGATGTTCATGGACTTGCGGAAGCGCTCGGAGACCTTCCGCTCCTCGTGCTCGTCGACCACACCGCGGCTCGCGACCTTGCCCAGGGCGGTCAGCGAGATGTTCCGGTTGATGTTGTCGATGAGGTTGAGGCCGTAGTGCTTGCGGTCCTCGGTGACGTACGCGATGCCGTGCTCGACCGCCTCCGCGACGGACTTCGTACGGATCTCCTTGCCGTCCTTGAGGACCGTGCCGCCCGCGTACCGGCCGTAGCTGCGCCCGAAGACGCTCATGGCCAGCTCCGTGCGGCCCGCGCCCATCAGACCCGCGATGCCGACGATCTCCCCGCGCCGCACGTTGATCGACACGTCGTCGACCACCTTGCGCTGCTGGTCGATCGGGTGGTGCACCGTCCAGTTGCGGATCTCCAGCGCGGGTGCCGCGTCCAGCTCGCCCTCGTACGCGGTGCGTTCGGGGAAGCGGGTGTCGAGATCGCGGCCGACCATGCCGGAGATGATGCGGTCCTCGGTGGTCTCCGCGGACTTCACATCGAGGGTCTCGATGGACCTGCCGTCGCGGATGATCGTCACCGAGTCGGCGACCCGCCGGATCTCGTTCAGCTTGTGGGAGATGATGATCGAGGTGATGCCCTGCTTCTTCAACTCCAGGATGAGCTGCAGGAGCTTGCCGCTGTCCTCGTCGTTGAGAGCCGCGGTCGGCTCGTCGAGGATCAGCAGCTTCACCTTCTTGGACAGCGCCTTGGCGATCTCCACCAGCTGCTGCTTGCCCACGCCGATGTCGGCGATGCGGGTCTCCGGGTGGTCGGTCAGACCGACCCGGCGCAGCAGCTCGGTGGCGTGCTTGAGCGTCTCGTTCCAGTTGATGAACCCGCCCGAGGCGTGTTCGTTGCCGAGGAAGATGTTCTCCGCGATCGACAGGAACGGCACCAGTGCCAGCTCCTGATGGATGATCACGATGCCGCGCTGCTCGCTCGCCCGGATGTCCTTGAACTCGCAGGTCTCACCCTCGAAGAGGATGTCGCCCTCGTAGGTGCCGTGCGGATGGACGCCGGAGAGCACCTTCATCAAGGTGGACTTCCCGGCGCCGTTCTCACCGCAGATGGCATGGACCTCGCCCTGACGGACCGTCAGCGTGACGTCCGACAGCGCTTTGACCCCGGGAAAGGTCTTGACGATCGAGCGCATTTCCAGGACGGGTCCCGCCATGGTGTGCCCTTTCAATCCGTAGGAACGGCCGGTGTGAGTGTCGACATGTGGCTCCGCCGCGTGGCCGACTCCACCGACAGGGGGACTACTTCAGCTGGTCAGCCGTGTAGTAGCCGGTGTCGACCAGTTCCTTGGTGTAGTTGGTCTTGTCGACGCTCACCGGCTGCAGCAGGTAGGCGGGGACGGTCTTGACACCGTTGCCGTAAGACTTGGTGTCGTTGATCTCGGGCTTCTTGCCGTTGAGGACGTCGTCGATCATGGTCGAGGCGACCTTGGCGAGCTTGCGGATGTCCTTGTAGACGGTCTGCGTCTGCTGGCCCGCGATGATCGACTTCACCGAGGCGAGCTCGGCGTCCTGGCCGGTGATCACGGGCAGCGGCTTGGCGGCCGAGCCGTAACCGTCCGACTTCAAGGCGGCGATGATTCCGATGGAGATGCCGTCGTACGGCGACAGGACCGCGTCGACCTTGGCGTTGCCGTACGTGGAGGTGAGGATGTCCTCCATGCGCTTCTGCGCGGTGGCGCCGTCCCAGCGCAGCGTGGTGACCTGGTTGAGCGCGGTCTGCTTGGACTTGACGACCAGCTGCTTCTTGTCGATGTACGGCTGGAGCACGCTCATCGCGCCGTTGAAGAAGTACTTGGTGTTGTTGTCGTCGTTGGAGCCGGCGAACAGCTCGATGTTGAACGGGCCCTTCTTGCCGCTGTCCAGGCCGAGCTTCTGCACGATGTACGAGCCCTGGAGCTTGCCGACCTTCTCGTTGTCGAACGAGGCGTAGTAGTCGACGTTCTTAGTGCCGAGGATCAGTCGGTCGTAGGAGATCACCGGGATGTGGGCGTCCGCGGCCTGCTGCAGCACGTTGTTCAGCGACTTGTTGTCGATGGCCGCGATGATCAGGCCCTTGACGCCCTGCGTGATCAGGTTCTCGATCTGCGAGACCTGCTGGTCGGGGTTGTCCTCGCCGTAGACCAGCTTGGTCTTGTAGCCCTTGGCCTCAAGGTCCTTGACGACGTTCTTGCCGTCGGCGATCCAGCGCTCGGAGGACTTGGTGGGCATCGCGATACCGATGGTGCCGCCCTTGGCACTGCCCGCCTTCTCCTTGCTGCCGCCCGTGCTGTTCTGGCCGCAGGCGGACAGGGTCAGGGCGAGGGAAGCGGCTCCGGCGACGGCGGCGAGTGCGGCTCTGCGAGTGCGCATGGTCATCATCCTTGATGTTGTGGGGCAGACTCGGTCCGGCTGTGCAAGGACGCTTGGACGGCGGGTGCGGGAGACCGAGGGGTATGTGGGATTCTGTTTGAGCCCGTCTTCTTCTGTGAAGGGGGCATTGTGCGAACGTTATGCGGACGTGTCGAACCGCTTGAGCGTGCCGGGCAGCCGTGAGCCGAGGGGGGCCATGTCGCCGTCGGCTCCGTGCCGTGCGAGCAGGTCGAGGGCCAGTCGGCCGCGCCGGACGCGTTCCTTGGCGGTGGCGAGCGTCAGGTCCCGCATGTGGTTGCCGTACGGGTAGATGCCGGGCGCCTTGGACAGCCCGAACTTCAGGTACAGCGGTGCCCCGCGCCGGATCAGCTCGGCGACCTCGTACATCCGGACGTATCCCCCCAGGTCGTCGGGGGCCTCGATGTACATGTCCATGGGGGCGGCGGAGACCCGCCGGATCTCGGTGAGGTGATCCAGCGTCAGATCGCTGGGCACGTTGAGGGAGTCGCCGCCCAGCTGCTCGTACACCGCGTACGCGGCGGGGTTGACCGGACCGATCAGCGCCGAGACCTTCAGGGTGGTGTCGGCCGGGATGATCCCGGCGACGCGTGCGCGGTGCAGCGTCCACAGCACGCCCTCGTCGGCGACCAGCAGGCACTTGACGCCCAACTCCGTTGCGCGGACGGCATCTTCGACGCACCCGGCGACGGCGTCGTACCCGCGGGCGCGCAGACCGGCCCCCCGCGAGTCGGTGCGCGTGGAGCCGCCGATGTCCCAGGTGCCGCGCGGGCCGGTGAACAGGCAGAGTTCGATGTCCCGTTCGCCGGTCGCCTCGACCATCTCGGTGATCTCGGCGTCGGTCAGCATCCATACGCCGCTGCCCTGGCTGATCCGGTGGATCGGCACATCGAGCCGCGAGGCTTCCTTCAGGACGACGGCCAGCGCTTCGGGACCCTCGCACGAGGGGATCTCGGTGCGCCAGCGGCCGCCGCCCGGGAAGGTGTGGGGCGAGGCGTCGGCGGGGGAGAGGTCGGGCGCGCCCAGACCGAGGGCGGCGAGCGCCTGCTCGCCGGGTCGACGGGCTGCCGGGGCGGAAGCGTCGGTCACAGGGTGTCCTTAGTGTTCGAAATTTCGGACAAGGTTCGCGGCTCAAGTCGTGCGGGGCTTGGGTGTACGCCGGTGCGGGGGTCGTCAGGTCACCCCCGCACCGGCGTACGGCTAGGGGCGGAGGAGGACCTTGCCGACCTTGGGATCACCGGACCCGACGAGCTCGATGGCCTGCGGGAACTCGGCGAGCGGCAGCTCGTGCGTGACCAGCGGCAGCGGATCGAGCAATCCGGCCCCGAACACCCGCACGGTGTGCGCCCAGGCGTCCGGCGGCGCCCCGAAGACGGAGTGCACCTCCAGCTGTCGTACGACCAGATCCGTGGGGTCGAGCCCGTTCGCACCCGGCGCCGGGATCCCGGTGAGGACCAGGCGCCCGCCACGCCGCAGCAGAGCGGCGGAGGTCCGCGCGGCGTCGGCGGACCCGGCGGTCTCGATGACGACGTCGAAGTCGTCCGGGAGCGGCTCGTCCTTCGTGCGGAAGTCGGTCGCGCCGTACCGCCGCGACAGTGCCTCGCGGTCCCGGCGGGTGCCGACGACCAGCAGCTCCACCGGCGAGACGGCCTTGAGGAACTGCACCGCGAACATCCCGAGGGTGCCGGTGCCGACCACGGCGACCCTCTCGCCCGGCTGCGCGTTCGCCTTGAGGGCGGCGGCCGCGATGCAGGCGGCCGGCTCCAGCAGGGCCGCCGCCGTCAGGTCGGCGTCGTCGGGCAGCACGTGCAGCAGCCTCGCCGGGAGGGTGAGCGTGGGCGCCATCGCGCCCGGCTGGGTGAAGCCGGTCTCCTCGTACCCGGCGCTGCACAGCGTGGTCTCACCCGCGTGGCAGCGGTCGCACACCTGGCAGTTCCGGAAGCCCTCGCCCACGACCTTGCGGCCGACCAGCGTCCCGGTGATCCCGGCGCCGACCCGCTCCACCGTTCCGGACCACTCGTGGCCGGGCGTGAGCGGATAGCGCACGTACCCCTCGGGCCGGTTGCCCTGGAACACCTCCCGGTCGCTGCCGCAGATCCCGCTCGCGTGCACCCGCACCAGCGCCTCGCCCGGACCGGGGTCGCGGGGCGTGTGCTCGGCCAGGTGGAACGTGCCCGGGGCGTCGACGACGACGGCGGCGGAACTCACTGGTCGCCCTTCGGGTTCCGCTTCTCCCAGCCCTCGGCCCACAGGTCGAAGTGCGCCCGCTGCTGGGGGAACTCGGCGGCGGCGTCCACGTCCAGCTCCACACCCAGGCCGGGCGCGTCGGAGAGGTGGAAGCAGCCGTCCTCCGGGTTCACCTGCGGCGCGCCCTTGACCACCTTCTTGATCTCGGCGTCCGCGAAGTCGTTGAAGTGCTCGAGGATCTTGAAGTTCGGGGAGGTGAAGCCGACCTGGAGCGAGGCGGAGGTGAGCACCGGCCCGCCCACGTTGTGCGGGGCGACCAGCATGTAGTGGGTCTCGGCGGTCGCGGCGAGCTTGCGCGTCTCCCAGATGCCGCCGATGTGGCCGACGTCCGGCTGGATGATGTCGACGGCCTGGCTCTCGAAGAGCTCCCGGAACTCGATGCGGTCGTGGATGCGCTCGCCGGTGGCCACCGGCATGTCCACCTTCGCGGCGACCTTCTCCAGCGCCTTGAGGTTCTCCGGCGGCACCGGCTCCTCCAACCAGGCGGGCTTGAAGGGCGCGAGCTCCTTGGCCAGCCGGACGGCGGTGGCGGGGGAGAAGCGGCCGTGCATCTCCAGCATCAGCTCGGACTCCGGGCCGATGGCGTCCCGGACGGCCTCGATCAGCGAGACCGCGTACATGGTCTGCTCGTGGTCGAGCTCGAAGTGCCCGGTGCCGAAGGGGTCGATCTTCAGCGCCCGGTAACCGCGCTCCATGACGCCCTGGGCGGCCTTGTGGTACGCCTCGGGCGTCCGCTCGGTGGTGTACCACCCGTTGGCGTAGGCCTTCACCTTGTCGGTGACCTTGCCGCCGAGCAACTGCCACACCGGAACGCCGAGGGCCTTGCCCTTGATGTCCCAGCAGGCCATCTCGACGACGGCGATGCCGGACATCACGATCTCGCCGGCGCGGCCGTAGTCGCCGTACTTCATGCGGCGGGTCAGGTCCTCGACGGCGAACGGGTCCGAGCCGAGAATGTGGTTCTGCTCGGCCTCTCTCAGGTATCCGATCAGCGCGTCGGTGTGACCCAGCATGCGGGTCTCGCCGACACCCGTGATGCCTTCGTCGGTGTGCACCAGGACGTAGGTCAGGTTGCGCCACGGTGTCCCGACCACGTGCGTGCTGATTCCGGTGATGCGCACGGAAGTTACCCTTCGGCTGTTCGAGATTTCGGCTCATGTTCGAAATGCTGGGCAGACAGTAAGGACGGTGTGAGCGGGGTGTCAATGGGTAGAGCAGCTAACGGTTTCGCCAGTTTCGACGCTTCTTGCGTACGTCGCCCCTCCCCGGTGTGTGCCAGTTCACTCCGGCGGTCGCGCCGATATGGCCGGTTCCCACACAACCTTCACGGTCGTGCCTAGGAACGTGACCCTCCGGGAACTTAATCTTCCCACGTCATGGACTACTGCCACCCGTGCCAACGGCACCTCAACGGCGCCCTCGCCTGTGCGGGGTGCGGGACACGCGTCGAGCAGTTGCGCGCGTACCGGGATGCCTACGAGCCGGAGCCGTACGACGACGCCCTCGCGCCCGTCGGCCATGACGCCCCGGTGGCTCACGACGACCATGGCGCCCATCCTGACGACGACGGTTACGACGGTCACGAAGGCGAGAGTGACGAGCCGTACGGTCGCGCCGCGCGCCGCCGTGAGCGGGGCCGGGGTGGCCGACGGAGTCCCGGTGGCGCGGACGGTGCGACGGACGCGAGCCGTCGCGACCGCAAGGCAGCGCTCCACCGCCGGCGCCGCAAGCGCACGCTGCTCGTCGCCGCGGGTTTCGTCCTGGCGGCGGGTTGTCTGAGTCTGGCCGAACTCGGCATGGACGCACCGGTGTTCTCCTCGTCCCCCGACCCGTCCGCGGCCGAGGTCGACCGCTCGACGGCGGAACCGAGCAAGTCGGCAGGCCCCCGGGACGGCGCAACGGTTGCCTCCGCCGGCAAGCCCTCGGCCTCCCCGGACGCCTCCGCCTCGCCGTCGGCGTCCAAGTCCACTGACCGTAAGGGCGACGCATCACCGACCCCCGGCAAGTCGACCCGGTCGGTAGCCGCCCCCGGCTCCTCCGGCTCGAAGCCCCCGCCCGCCTCGGGCTCGACCCCGACTTCGGATCCGACGACCTCCAACCCCTCCCCGCGGCCGGCACCGTCGCAGACGTGCAAACGCTTCCTGTGGTGGTGCACGTGACACTGCCGTCAGGCGTCGACTCCGCCTGAGTGACGGCGGTTGAGGTGCTGCCCTGGGCGCCCGTTCGGCCGGGCCTTTCCCGGTTCCGCCGGCTCGACGTTCCGCCCGCCTCGGCTCGACGACCTCGGCCCCGTCCCGCGGCCGTCTCCGTCGCGAGCGTGCACGGGTTTCCTGTGGCGATGTGTGCGGCGCTGCGGTTCGGCGGCAACTCTTGCCTGATGCGGCCGTGGTGGGGACCATGCCTGGGTGTCCGTTCGGTGGGCTTTTTCCCGGCCCTGTCCGGTTCGGCGCTTCCGCCCTGCCCGGGGCTCGTCGGTCTGTCCGCCTCGGGCTCGATCTCGACCGCCGATCCGGCGGCCTCGGACTAGCCTCCGCCTGGCGGTCTGCGTCGCCGTCGCGGGCGGGCACGGGTTCCCTGTGGTGGTGTGTGCAGGGCTGCCGCTCGGCGTCAACTTTGCCTGATGTGGCCGTGGTTGAGGAGCTGCCCTGAGTGGCCGCTCGTCGGGCCTTTTTGGTCGCGTTATCCAACCGTGACGGCCTTCCGCCTGCAGCCCTCTTGACCGCCACGATTTGTTAGCGCTCACAATGACCTCCGCATTCACCGGTCAACGTCCAACATCAGCGTGGGAGTTATGAGCGTCGTGCCCGCAGTGTCCCGACCAGTCGATCCCGCCAGTGCTGTTGGGCCTTTCCGGAGACTTTTGTGAAGCCGCAGGGCGGGACCGTCCGCCCACAACGCGGGCCTTGCAGGCCGACGAGCGCCAAGGAGGTGCGGCCGTGACCAGTGCGCAGCTTCGGCCGCCCACCATGGCCGATGTGGCACGCCTGGCAGGCGTGTCCCACCAGACGGTGTCCCGCGTGCTGGGAAACCACCCCAACGTGCGGGACGAGACACGGGCCAGGGTGCTGCGTGTGATCGAGGAGACGGGCTACCGCCGCAACTCATCCGCACGGGCCCTGGTGACCCGGCGCACCCGGACGCTGGGGGTGGTGGCCTCCGACACCACCCTCTACGGACCGGCCAGCACCTTGTTCGCGCTGGAGGAGGCGGCGCGGGCCGAGGGATATCTCGTCTCGACGGTCACTTTGCGCAAGCTGACCATGGAGACGCTGTCCGAGGCCCTGGACCACCTCAGCGAGGGCGGGGTGGAAGGAGTGGTGGCGATCGCCCCGCAGCGGTCAGCGGTGGTCGCACTGTCCGAACTGCGCTGTCCCTTCCCGGTGGTGGTCGTGGGCGGCGGTCCGGGCGTGGAGATTCCCGGCGTCAGCGTGGACCAGCACCTCGGAGCCCGGCTGGCCACCGGCCACCTGCTGGCCGCCGGGCACCGTAACGTCTGGCACCTGGCAGGGCCCGAGGACTGGCAGGAGGCAGCCGACCGGGCGGCCGGCTGGCGGGCGACTCTCGAAGCGGCGGGGGTGGAGCCGCCCATGCTGCTGCGCGGGGACTGGAGTCCGCTGTCGGGTTACCGCGCCGGCCAGGAACTGGCCGGCTGGGTGGGCCGGGGGCTGACCGCCGTCTTCGTCGCCAACGACCAGATGGCGCTGGGGGTGTTGCGGGCGCTGCGGGAGGCCGGGGTTCGAACTCCCCAGGACGTCGCGGTGGTGGGCTTCGACGACATCCCGGAGTCGGAGTACTTCGCCCCTCCCCTCACCACCGTCCGGCAGGACTTCTCGACGGTGGGAAAGCGCGGCATCGCGATGCTTCTGGAGCTGATCGAGGGGCGGCCACCCGCCACCGCGCGCAGGATCGCCATCGAACCCCAACTCGTCGTCAGGGCCAGTACTTTCCCGCACGCCGTCCAACCGGAGGGCGTACCTCTCTGACGTACCGACCAACCACACACACGGTTCCGTGTGGTCGAAATACCGAACAATGATCGACAGGCTGGACGTAGTGCGGCCGGTCCCACCGAGTACCAGCGGTCCATCCCCGGGCCGGCTCTTCAAAGGAGAAGAACATGCTCAACAGAAGGAACTTCCTCACCGCGGCGGTCGGCGTGGCGGCTGCGGGTGGACTGGCCGCCTGCGCCAAGAAGGACAACAGCGGCTCCGGCTCCGGCTCCGGAGGCGGCAGCAAGGCGCTCACGCTCGGCTTCTCCCAGGTCGGCGCGGAGAGCGGCTGGCGCGCCGCCAACACGACCTCGGTGAAGTCCGCGGCCAAGGACGCGGGCATCAACCTCAAGTTCTCCGACGCCCAGCAGAAGCAGGAGAACCAGATCTCCGCGATCCGCAGCTACATCGCGCAGAAGGTGGACGTCATCGCCTTCTCGCCGGTGGTCGTCACCGGCTGGGACGCGGTGCTCAAGGAGGCCAAGGCCGCGAAGATCCCGGTGGTTCTCACCGACCGCTCGGTGGAGACCTCCGACAGCTCCCTGTACGTCACGCTGGTCGGTTCCGACTTCACCGACGAGGGCCGACGCGCCGCCCGGATGCTGGAGAAGGTCCTCGCGAAGGCCGGCCTCAAGGGCCCGGTGAAGATCGCCCAGCTGGAGGGCACCACCGGCGCCGCTCCCGCGATCGAGCGCGGCAAGGGCTTCAAGGAGATCATGGACGCGGAGCACAAGTCCGACTGGAAGATCGTCGCCAGCCAGAGCGGTGACTTCACCCGGGCCGGCGGCAAGCAGGTCATGGCGGCCTTCCTGCAGTCCCACTCGGACATCAACGTGCTCTTCGCGCACAACGACGACATGGCCATCGGCGCCATCCAGTCGATCGAGGCGGCCGGCAAGAAGCCCGGCAAGGACATCCTGATCGTCTCCGTCGACGGCGTCCACGACGGCTTCGTCGCCATGTCCCAGGGCAAGATCAACGGCATCGTCGAGTGCAACCCGCTGCTCGGCCCCCAGCTGATGGAGGTCGTGAAGAAGGTCCACGACGGCCAGCAGGTCGAGCGCTGGATCAAGACCAAGGAGGGCGACTACACGCAGGACCAGGCCAAGGCCGCGCTCCCGACCCGGAAGTACTGACCACCGCACCCACCGGCAGGGAGCCTCCGGCCGGCCGAGCCATCGGTCCGAGGGGGCTCCCTGCGGGAGTGAACCAATCGCACAAGGAGCGCTGCCATGGCAGAGCCGCGGCCCGTGCTGGAAATGACGGGCATAGTCAAAGAGTTCCCGGGGGTACGGGCTCTGTCGGACGTCGACTTCCGGCTCTTCCCCGGCGAGATCCACGCCCTGATGGGCGAGAACGGCGCGGGGAAGTCCACCCTGATCAAGGTGCTGACGGGGGTCTACTCCCTGGACGGCGGCACGATCACCCTTGACGGGAAGTCCGTGCTGTTCGGCAGCCCGCTGCAGGCGCAGCAGGCCGGCATCAGCACCGTCTACCAGGAGGTGAACCTCTGCCCCAACCTCTCTGTGGCCGAGAACATCTTCATCGGACGCGAGCCGACCCGTATGGGCCGGATCCAGTGGAAGCGGATGCGCAAGGAGGCGGCGGAGCTGGTGGACCGGCTCGGCCTCGACATCGACGTCACCGCGCCCCTGTCCTCGTACCCGCTGGCCGTGCAGCAACTGGTCGCCATCGTGCGGTCGGTGGGCACCGGCGACAGCGACGGCCAGGGATCGGGCACCAAGGTGCTGGTCCTGGACGAGCCGACGTCCAGCCTCGACCGTGACGAGGTCCAGGAGCTGTTCCGCCTGATGCGGCGGCTGAAGGACGAGGGCGTGGCGATCCTGTTCGTCTCGCACTTCCTCGACCAGATCTACGAGATCTGCGACCGCATGACCGTCCTGCGCAACGGCACCCTCGTCGGCGAGCACATGGTCGCCGACCTCGACCAGGTCGGGCTGATCCAGCTGATGATCGGCAAGGCCCTGGACCAGCTGGAGGAACTGCACGACCAGCAGCTGCACTCCGACGTCGGCGAGACCCTGCTGAAGGCGGAGGGCCTCGGCAGGAGCGGCGGCATCGCCCCCTTCGACCTGGAGATCAAGAAGGGCGAGGTGCTCGGACTCGCCGGCCTGCTGGGATCGGGCCGGACCGAACTCGCCCGGCTGTTGTTCGGCGCCGACCATCCGGACAGCGGCAAGGTGACCATCGGCGGCAAGCAGGTCTCGATGAGCGCCCCGAACGCCGCGATCGGCGCCGGTGTCGCCTTCTGCTCCGAGAACCGCAAGACCGAGGGCCTGGTGCCGGATCTGACGGTTCGGGAGAACATCATCCTGGCCCTGCAGGCCTCGCGCGGCTGGACGCGGCCCATCCCGGTCGCCCAGCGCGACGAACTCGTCGCCAAGTACATCAAGGCGCTGGACATCCGGCCCCCCAACCCAGAGGCCAGGGTCGGCCAGCTCAGCGGCGGCAACCAGCAGAAGGTGCTGCTGGCCCGCTGGCTGATCACCCAGCCGAAGCTGCTGATCCTGGACGAGCCGACGCGCGGCATCGACGTCGGCGCCAAGGCGGAGATCCAGAAACTCGTGGTCTCGCTCTCCGAGGAGGGCATGTCCGTGCTGTACATCGCGGCCGAGCTGGAGGAGGTACTCCGGCTCAGTCACACCATCGGAGTGCTGCGCGACCGCCGGCTGGTGGCGCAGCTCGCCAACGGGCCGGAGATCACCAGCAGCCGGATCATGGAGACCATCGCGAGCGGAGAGCACCAGTGAGCACCCCCTCAGTGACCACACCGTCCCGATGGCGAGCACTGACACACCACCACCTGTTCTGGCCGGTCGCGGTCCTTGTCTTCCTGCTGCTCGTCAACGTGCCCTTCACCCCTGACTTCTTCTCGGTCAAGATGACGGGCGGCCACCTCTACGGCAGCCTCGTCTCGATCGTTCTGTTCGGATCGCCCCTCATCCTGGTGGCGGTCGGCATGACCGTGGTCATCGCCACCGGCGGCATCGACCTCTCCGTCGGTGCCGTGGTCGCCATCACCGGGGCACTCGCCTGCTCCTACATCAGCCACCAGGCCGATCAGAACGCCCTGTCCGGGGTGCTTCTCGCCATGGGTCTCGGCCTGCTGGCCGCGGTCGTCTGCGGCCTGTGGAACGGCTTCCTGGTCGCCAGGATGGGCATCCAGCCGATCATCGCCACACTGATCATCATGGTCGCGGGACGCGGTGTCGCCCAGCTGATCACCGACGGCCAGATCATCACCATCGACAGTGACCCGTACAAGCTGATCGGCGGCGGCTACTGGCTGACGCTGCCGTTCTCCATCTTCGTGGTGGCCGTGGTCGTGGCCGTCACCGTGGTGCTGACCCGCCGCACGGCGCTCGGCCTGCTGATCGAGGCGGTCGGCGGCAACGCCGAGGCCAGCCGCCTCGTGGGCATCAGGTCCCGGCGCATCAAGATCATGGTCTACGTCTTCTGCGCGCTGTGTGCAGCCGTCGCGGGCCTGATGATCAGTTCCAACACCTCGGCGGCGGACGGCAACAACGCCGGTCTGTGGATCGAACTCGACGCGATCCTCGCGGTGGTGATCGGCGGCACCTCGCTGCTGGGCGGCCGGTTCTCCATCGGCGGCACGGTGGTCGGCGCCCTCGTCATCCAGACCCTGACGACCACGATCTACACCATCGGTGTGCCGACCCAGACCACCCTGGTCTTCAAGGCCGTCGTCGTCATCGTCGTCTGCCTGCTCCAGTCCCCGAAGTTCCGCGCCAAGGTCTTCGGTGCCAAGCTCGGCGCCCGGTTCGGCGCGAAGGGCGGCGCCAAGCCGGCCGCGGCCGGGGCGGACACCGCTGCGGCGACCGACGCCGCTCCGAAGATGGAGGTGTCGTGATGAGCGCGACCACCCAGAGCCCCACGGCCGTGGACAGCCGTACCCCGTCCAAGGCCCAGCGTCTGCTGGGCGACCGGCGTCTGCCCGTCGCGGCGACGGCCCTGCTCTTCCTCGTGATGTACGGGGTGGGCCTGGGCCGGTACCAGTACTACGGGTTCGACGACCCGCAGGTCTTCCTGAACCTGTTCATCGACAACAGCTATCTGCTGGTCGCCGCGGTCGGTGCCACCTTCGTCATCCTGTCCGGCGGCATCGACCTGTCCGTCGGCTCGGTGATCGGCTTCACCACGATGCTGACGGCCTGGCTGGTGGAGCGCGAGGGGCTGCCCCTTCTGGTGGTGATCCCCATCGCGCTGGCGGCGGGCGCCTTCGGCGGCTTCCTGATGGGCTATGTGATCCACAACTTCGAGATCCAGCCCTTCATCGTGACCCTCGCCGGCCTCTTCCTCTTCCGCGGCCTGTGCCTGGTCATCAGCAAGGAGTCGATCTCCATCAGCGACTCCTCGGTGAGCAGCATGGCCTCGGCGCAGGTGTCGCTGGGGATGGGGTTCCTGTCGATCGGCGCGGTCGTCGCGCTGGTCGTCCTCGCCGTGGCGTTCTACGTCCTGCACTACACCCGCTTCGGGCGGCGCGTGTACGCCATCGGCGGCAACGAGCAGTCGGCCCTGCTGATGGGTCTCCCGCAGGGCGGCACCAAGATCGCCGTGTACACGGTGAGCGGCTTCTGCTCGGCGCTCGCCGGTCTGCTGTTCACCCTCTACATCCAGTCCGGTGACCCGCTGCACGCGACCGGTATGGAGCTGGACGCGATCGCAGCGGTCGTCATCGGCGGCACGCTGCTGACGGGCGGTTCCGGCTATGTGGTGGGCACGCTGTTCGGAGTGCTGGTGCTGGGCCTGATCAAGAGCATCATCCAGTTCGAGGGCACGCTCAGCTCCTGGTGGACGAAGATCGCCACCGGTGTGCTGCTGTGCGTGTTCATCCTGGTCCAGCGCGTCATGACGGCCCGCAAGAAGACATGACGTCGGGTGGCAGGAGCTGAGCCGCCCGGCCCGCTCCCTGTGCGAAGAGGTCCGGCGTACGCATCCCGTGCGCCGGACCTCTCGCATGTCGGGTCCTGCCGGCCTCAGGCTCTCAGCTCTCGGGCTGCCCCAGCATCCGCTGCAGCAGGCCCCTCAGCGCCAGCCGTTCCTCCCTGCCGAGCCCCGCCAGCGGTTCACGCGCGAAGCGCAGGGACTCGCGCAGGTCCTTGGCCACCCTTCGGCCCTCCTGCGTCGCCGCCGCCAGCTTCACGCGCCGGTCGGCCGGGTCGGGGCGGCGTTCCACCAGGCCGCGGGACTCCAGGCGGTCGACGATGCCGGTCACGTTGGACGGCTCGCACTTGAGTTTCTGGGCCAGCTTGCGCATGGGCAGCGGTTCCAGGGAGAGCAGGCTCAGCAGACGGGCCTGGGCGCCGGTCAGCGAGTGCTCGGCGGCGGCGTTCTCGTAGTCCTCGTGGTAGCGGGCCACGATGTCACCGATGAGCTCGACGACCTCCAGGGTCAGTTCATCGGGACGACGGGTGTTCGATGGAGTGGCCATGGGTTCAGGGTACCCCGTTACTTGACAACCTGAAATATTCAGGAGCATGGTTGTTTCAGGTGCTGAAGTATTTGGTACCCACAGCATCTGACGTACTTCCCGCACGCTTGAAAGGCACTCGTCATGATCAACCGCGAATGGCACCTGCTCAGCCGTCCCGTCGGCTGGCCGAAGCCCGAGGACTTCGCCCTGGTCGAGACGGAGGTCGGGGCCCCGGGTGAGGGCCAGGTGCTGGTCCGCAACAAGTACCTCTCGGTCGACCCGTACATGCGCGGCCGCATGAGTGACGCCAAGTCGTACGTCGCGCCCTTCGAACTGGGCAAGGTCATGCAGGGCGGCGCGGTCGGCGAGGTCGTCGAGTCCAACGCCGAGGGCATCGCCGTGGGCGACCACCTGCTGCACTTCCTCGGCTGGCGCGAGTACGCGGTCGTGGACGCGAGGACCGCCGTCAAGGTCGACGCGGAGGCCGCGCCGCTGAGCACGTACCTCGGTGTGCTCGGCATGACGGGTCTGACGGCGTACGCGGGCCTGCTGCGGGTCGGTGCCTTCAAGGAGGGCGACGCGGTCTTCGTGTCCGGCGCCGCGGGTGCCGTCGGCAGCCAGGTGGGCCAGATCGCCAAGCTGAAGGGCGCCTCGCGGGTGATCGGCTCGGCCGGCTCCGACGAGAAGGTCAAGCTCCTGGTCGAGGAGTACGGCTTCGACGCGGCGTTCAACTACAAGAACGGCCCGGTCTGGGAGCAGCTCAAGGAAGCCGCCCCGGACGGCATCGACGTCTACTTCGACAACGTCGGCGGCGAGCACCTCGAGGCCGCGATCGGCGCGCTCAACCTCAAGGGCCGGGCCGTGATCTGCGGCATGATCTCGCAGTACAACTCGACCGAGCCGACGCCCGGCCCGCGCAACATGGTCAAGATCCTGCAGAACCGGCTCCGTGTCGAGGGCATCCTGGTCGGCGACCACTACGACCTGCAGCCCGAGTTCGTCCGGGAGGTCGGCCCCTGGGTCGCCTCGGGGCAGCTGAAGTACCGCGAGACGGTCGTCGAGGGCATCGAGAACAACCTGGAGGCCTTCCTCGGGGTCCTGCGCGGCGACAACACCGGAAAGATGATCGTCAAGCTGTAGGTCTTACCTGGCCTGTTCAGATGTTTCCGACATGCGGTAACTTCTTTCCGAAACCGTCGTCGATCGTGGGCGCGAGTCGCGGCGGACCGAGGAGGAAGACAACCGCATGTCCATCCAGCAGACCGACGTCCTCTACACCGCCGTCGCCACCGCCGAGAACGGTCGCGACGGCCGGGTCGCCACCGACGACGGAAAGCTCGACGTCGTCGTGAACCCGCCCGAGGAGATGGGCGGCAGCGGCGCCGGCACCAACCCGGAGCAGCTGTTCGCGGCCGGCTACAGCGCATGCTTCCAGGGCGCGCTGGGCGTCGTGGCCCGCCAGGAGAAGGCCGACATCTCCGGCTCGACGGTCACCGCGAAGGTCGGCATCGGCAAGAACGACGACGGCTTCGGGATCATCGTCGAGATCTCGGCCCACATCCCGAACGTCGACGCGGAAACCGCCGGGGCCCTCCTGGAGAAGGCCCACCAGGTCTGCCCGTACTCAAAGGCAACCCGTGGCAATATCACCGTGACGCTGGTCTGACGACACTCGTTGCGTACGCGAGAGGCCGCATCCTTGGACGTGGGATGCGGCCTCCGCTGTTCCTGCCGGAGCGTTCAGACGTCCAGCGCCGCGCTGTGCACAGCCTTCACCAGCCGCTCGTTCTCCGGCGCCGCCCCGCCCGGGAAGGCGATGCGCCGCCGGGTGTAGCCGTACGCCAGCCCGCTGCGCGGGTCCGCGAACGCCTGCGAGCCGCTCGCCCCGCTGTGCCCGAAGGCCCCGGCGCCCAGGAACGGGTACCAGGCCTCGCCCGTCGCCTGGAAGCCGAGGCCGAACGCACGGTGGGCGCGGGCCACCAGGTCGTACCCGACGGAGTGGACCTGCCCGACCTCGGCGACGGTGTCCGGCTTCAGCAGCGGCGGCCGCCCCGCCACCTCGCTGATCGCCGCCGCGTACATGCCGGCGAGCCCGCGAGCCGCGGCCACTCCGCCCGACGACGCAGGCCCCTTGGAGCGCACCGTACGGGAGTTGGCGTGGCCGATCAGGTCCCCCGGCTCGGGCACTTGGGTGTTGAAGGCGATCGAGGCGAGCGTGTGCGGCCCTCTCGGCGTCGCGTCCAGGAAGGCCTGCTGTTTCGCCGTGGGGGCCATCGGCTGCACGGACCGGAACCGGGGCTCCAGCGCCTCGGGCAGTCCCAGGTGGAAGTCCAGCCCGTAGGGCGCCCGCACCCGCTCCTCGTAGATCTCCTGGAGGGTGTGGCCCGTGGCCCGTCGCACCACCTCGCCGGCGAGCGCGCCGATGACGAGCGCGTGGTAGCCGAACGCCGTGCCCGGGCGCCAGAACGGCCGCTGGTCTGCAAGGCGTTCCGCGATCGCGCGGTCGTCGGCCAGCTCGTCCTTGCTGAACCCGGCGTCGAGCCCGATCAGCCCGGCGCGATGCGTGACCAGGTCCCGCAGCGTCAGCGCCGCCTTGCCCTCGGTCCCGAACTCGGGCCAGTAGTACGTCACTTTGCGGTCCAGTTCGAGTGTGCCGTCCTGCACGAGGAGCGCGACGACCAGATGGGCGGCGCCCTTGGTCGACGAGAACACGCCGTAGAGGGACTCGGCGTCGTTGCCGTCCCCGGCCCACAGGTCGACGACCTTCCGGCCGTGCACATACGCACACAACTGGCCCTCGTAGTCGGGCAGCTCCCCCGCCACGAACGCGGCGAACTCCTCACGCACTGCCTCGAAGCCGTCCGCGACGGTGCCGTGGATCTGCTGCGTCATCCGTTCTCCTCAAGCTCGGCCGCTGGGCGAGGGGGGCTTCCTGAGATCGATACGGCGAGATGTACCTGTTCGACTCAACACCAACAAGAGGTAGTTCATGTCGCGGATGCCCCGTATGGCGTATCGCGGGTGGGCCGGAGGGGGCGACGGAGTCCGTCGGATGGGGGCATGCTGAGGGGCGACCGTCGGCACCGAGGCTCCATTCGAGGAGAGCCCATGGCAACGATCCCTTCGCTCCCCAGCAGGGACGACGTGCTGCGCATGGCACGCAACACCACCGACATCACCGGCCAGCTCCTGGACACGGCCGGGAACATCACCCGGATCGCGATCAACACCTTCGACCCGCGGGACGGCTCGGGCGCGGAGGTGCTGCGCGTGCTGCGCGAGACCACCGCGGAACTGGCCGAGGCGAGCGCGTCTCCGCAGGCGCAGGAGGCGTTCTACCGGATCGTCGGCACCCTGACCCGGCTGGGCACGAGCGGGGCGCCGCTCGCCGTGCACCCGGTGAGCGAACCGGCGCAGGCCCTGCTGACGGCGATCGGCGACAGCCTCCTGCCGGTGCTGGACGCGATCGAGCCGGCCGTCGAGGAGTTCGCGGACGCCCTCGGTGACCTGGTCGAGGCGACGTCCCCCGTGCTGCCCGCGGCGGCGGGCGTGGCCGCGGGAGCGCTGCTCGCGTTGACGCCGGTGCTCCGAGCGGCAGCAGACGTCCTGCGCGACTCGTCCCCCGAACTCCGCCGCGCCGCCGACGCGCTGACCGCCGCCCTCGCCCCCCTGATGCCACTCCAGGTCGCCCTGGCGGAACGCGCCGCGGCCGCCGGAGCAGGCGTGGTCCGGGCAACCCTGCCCCCACTGGCCGACCTCGCGGAAGCAGCAGCGGCCACGACAAAGGCGGCCCGACCGGTCCTGGTCGCAAGCGAGGAGCTCCTGATATCAGGCCTGGAACAACTCCAGCCCCTGCTCCTGACGACGGCATCCCGAGCGGGGCGGGTGGCGCGGGCGGCGGCGACAAGAGTGTCGGCGGCGGTCTCCCCGGCGGCGGAGAGGGGGGTCGTGGTGGCCGTCACCCCGGTGTAAGCGCCGGGTGTTCGGCGGTGCCGTCCGGGAAATCGGGGCCCGATAGGGTTCCCACATGCGCGATCTGGGGGCGGGCTTCAGCTACCTACTCAAGGGTCAACGATGGGTGGCCAGGCACGGCAAGCAGTACGGCTTCGGTCTGCTGCCGGGCCTGATAACCCTGCTCCTGTACCTGGCCGCGCTGGTCAGCCTGGCCCTTTGGGGTGAAGACGCCGTCACCTGGGCGACCCCCTTCGCAGGCGACTGGTCCAGCCCCTGGCAAGGCCTCTTCCGCGGCTTCCTCACGGTGGTGCTCTTCGCCCTGGCCCTCCTCCTCGCCGTCCTCACCTTCACGGCCGTGACACTCCTCATCGGCCAGCCCTTCTACGAGAACCTCTCCGAGAAGGTCGACCGTGACGTCTCCCCGGACGGCACGGCCCCCGAGTCCGGCCTCCCCCTCTGGCGAGAGCTGTGGATCTCGGCCCGCGACAGCCTCCGTGTCCTCGTGCGCGCACTGCTCTGGGGCGTCCTGCTCTTCGCCCTCGGCTTCCTCCCGTTCGTCGGCCAGACCGTCGTCCCGGTGATCGGCTTCTTCGTCACGGGCTTCTTCCTCACCGAGGAACTCACCGCGGTGGCCCTCCAGCGCCGCGGCGTCGAACTGCGCGCCCGCCTCACCCTGCTCCGCTCCCGCAAGACCCTGGTCTGGGGCTTCGGCACCCCGCTGGGCCTGGCCTTCCTGGTCCCGTTCGTCGCGGTGTTCCTGATGCCGGGCGCGGTCGGGGGCGCGACGCTGCTGGCGCGGGAGCTGCTGGGCGAGGAGACCGACGACGGTGACGAGGACACCGCCGAGGACCCCGAAGGGGAGGACGTCACCCAGCGGTCGTGGCGTTGACCGCGACGGTCAGGATCGCCCGTACCTGAGTGATGATGTCCTGCCGGTTCTGCAGGAACTGCGGGTCCGTGACCGTCCCGGTCGCAGGATCGGTGTTGCCCGTGCCGAACTGCAGCACCGGTGTGTGCACATGGCCGCCGGGCAGGGTGTCGTGCAGCCCGAGACGGTCCCGCAGCAGGGTGACCCGGTAGGCGATCTCGTTGGAGAGGTAGTCGCCCCCGCCGCCGGCCCGCGCGGTCGAGCCGGGAGTCGGCCCGTCCGGCCGTACCACCGCATCCGTGCCGCCCGCCGGGATCTCGGTCACCTCCGTGTGGTCGTACACGGGGAAGCGTCCCGTGTTCGCGGCCACGATCTCCTTGTACGGCAGGGTGGTCGTCGTCCACTGCGGCTGTGAGGCGGGATCGCTGACCGGGACGGTCTCCGTCCGGCTGATGTTGTCGTTGTCGGGGAACCCGCCCCGCCAGGCCCCGTTGGTCCGCTCCACGTCGAACCGCCCGACCCGCCCCTGGCTCACGGTCGTGAACAGGTCCACCTGCTTCAGATACGGCCGCAGCGTCCGCTCCACCGTCCCGTCCGCGAAGTCCTGCCAGCGCACCGGGAACACGACCGTCTCGACCCGCGCGGGCCCCTTCGCCGTCTCGATCACCGTTCCGTCGAGCGCGAGCGCGGTGGCCCCGGACGGGTTGGAGATCCGGATGTCCCGGTCCAGCGTGAACGGGTCGAAGCCGGTGACGAGCACGCGCCTGAGGCCCTTGCCGTGCTGCGGGTAGCGGACGTCGGTCTGGCCGCGCGAGGTGCGCTCCAACGCGTCGATCAGCGCGGCCCGTTGCTGGTCGCTCAGAACGAACTCCGGTTCCCAGGTGCGCACTTCACGGGTCATCCCGAGCCGTGCCCAGTACAGCGGCCGGTCGTCGTCCCGGGCCAGGTCCCCGCCCGCCGGCGCTCGCCCCTGCGCCCGGTCCACGGCCCGCCGCCACAGCGCCGCCCCCTCCTGTACGACGATGCGGCGGGCCTGCGCACAGGAACCGGCCTCCGCCAGCGCGCGGGTGAGCCGAGGGGCCACGTCGTCGAACCCGGACCGTGCGAGGATCTCCTGCGGTACGGCCTTGTCGAGCCGCTGCTCCTCCACGGTGGGGGAGGGGACGGTCGTGGCCGCTGCCGGAGGCATGGGGGTCGCGAACCCCGCCAACAGGGCCAGTCCTAGGAAGCCGATCCGAACACGTATGGAGGTCAAGGGAGTTCAGCCTTTCGTCGCGAGGTACTCCGGGCGTTCACTCGCAAGGGTGATGAACGAGGAACGTCTGATGGGAGGTCGTGCACGTGTGTAGTTTCGGTGGTTGTGAAGATTGTGAGACAGGTCAAGCTCAAGCCGGATGCCGCTCAGGCGCTGGCACTTGAGCGCACCCTGCCCGCGACCAACGAGTCGGCCAACTGGGTGTCCGCCGTCGGCTTTGAGTGCTTCGGGCTGAGGGCATCGGTGCGTGAGTTGCGGAAGCTGTGTTACAGCGAGCTCAAGGCCCGTGGCTTCGGAGCACAGGCCGCGCAGCACCTCATCAAGCGCGTCGCGGACGCGTACACGGCGTTGCGGGCGGGCATCCGGGCCGGGAACCTCGGACGTGAGGGATCGACACGTCGCCGCAAGGCTGAGTCCAAGCCGGTCGTTTTCCGTCCGCATGCCGCGCACACATACGACGACCGCTGCCTGTCGTGGAATTACGACGCGCAGACGGTGTCGATCTGGACACTGGACGGGCGGATCAAGAACGTGCGGTTTGCCTGCTCGCCAGAGACTCTCAAGGCGCTGGCCGAGCGCCGCAAGGGTGAGTCGGACCTGGTGTTCCGGGACGGCAAGTGGTTCCTGATCGCCACCATCGACATTCCCGAACCCGAGGTGTTCGAGCCCAAAGGCTTCATCGGCGTGGACCGGGGCATCGTCAACCTCGCCACGACCTCGGACGGAGATGACCACCAGGGTCGACGCCTGGGACGGTATCGGCGCTGGCAGGCCCGCAAGCGGTCCGAGATCCAGGCCAGGGAGACACGCTCCGCCAAACAACTCCTCAAGAAGCGGGCGAAGAAGGAAGCCCGCCACGCCACCCACGTCAACCACAAGGTGGCCAAGGAAGTCGTTGCTGTCGCCCAACGCACCGAGCGCGGTATCGCCCTGGAAGAACTCCAGGGCATTCGCGAGCGGGTTACGGTTCCGCGCGACCAGCGAGCACGACTCTCCTCCTGGCCGTTCCACCAACTCGGTGCTTTCATCGCCTACAAGGCGAAGCGTGCCGGGGTGCCGTTCATCGAGGTTGACCCGGCCTACACCTCGCAGCGCTGTCCGCGCTGCGGTCACACCGAGCGCGGCAACCGCCGCACTCGGGACGCTTTCTGCTGTCGTCGGTGCGGCCTCGCTGGGCTGGCCGACCACGTCGCCGGGGTTAACGTGCGCTCCCGCGCACGCTCGGCGTGGGTATTCGTCAACATGCCCGATCCAGTCTCGCCGAATTAGCCGGGACTGGTAGATGCGACCCGTGACCGTCCTGTCGTAGGGGGCAGTCGGGAGCATAAGCGGAGCCCTTCGGGACTGAGTCAACTACTCGTCCTCAGGGCCGAGTAGTTGGCGTCCTTCCGTCGCTGTATTGCAGGCGAGCATGACCTTCGAGGCCTCGCGGTTGTTCCGGCCCGAGGCGCAGATCGAGATCGAGGTCGTCGCCGCCGTGCCCGCACCGGAGTGATCCCTTCCGGGCGATACTGCCGCCCATGAAGGCAATCAAGGCAGTGAACCTCGGCGTCCTGTTCCTCATCGAACTCGGCGCTCTGGTGGCAGTCTCCTACTGGGGCTTCACCCGGGACACGGCCGCCCCGCTCGCCTGGCTCCTCGGCCTCGGCGCCCCGGCCGTACTGATCGTGCTGTGGGCGCTGTTCGGCTCCCAGAAAGCGTCGTACAAGACGCGTGGCGCGGTCCGCGTCGGCTTCGAACTGCTCTGGTTCGGGGCCGGCGTGGTCGCACTGTTCGCGGCCGGAGCCATGGCCTGGGCGATCGCCTTCGCCGCCGTGTGCGCGGTGAGCAAGGCGCTCGCCGTCATCTGGCGCCAGTAGGAGGGGAGTTCAGGCTTCCTCCCCCAGCAGCGCCAGGAAGTCCCGGAACGCCCCAGGCATGTCCACCGACTCGGGGTCCAGCAGCCACTGGTACTGCAAACCGTCCATCACGGCCACCAGCAGCGGAGCCGTCCGCTCCGGCGTGAGCCCGTTCGGCAACCGCTCCCCGTACTCGGCCCGCAACACGGCCGCCATGTTCTCCCGCACCTGCCGGTACCGCCCGGTGAAGTACGCCCGCGCCGGATGCCCCTCCGTCACGCTCTCGCCCAGCAGCGCCGAGAACGTCTGGATGATCCCGGGCCGCATCGCGTTGTACTCGACCAGCGAGGCCAGCAGATCCACCCGCCACTGCGTGGCCGGTACGGCATCCCACTGGTCCCGGTCCTTCAACACCGCGACCAGCAGCGCGTCCTTGGTCGGGAAGTAGTGCAGCAGCCCCTGCTGGGTGAGCCCGACGCGCTCCGCCACCGCGGCCAGGGACGCGCCCCGGTACCCACGCTCGGCGATCACCTCCAGCGCCGCCCGCACGATCTCCGCGCGCCGCTCCTCACTTCTGACCCTGGCGTTCATGGCGTCACCGTACGACATCCCCGTACAGACAATATTACGGCACGATAACGAAACCTACCGCGTTACAGGGAGTGGGTGCACGATGGGGCGCAGGACGACATGACTCGATGAGGAGGCACCGCCATGGCGGGAACCCCAGGACCCTCTCCGGCCGACCGTGCGCGCGAGGCCGTCGTCGACGCGGCGCTCGGCAAACTGGACCTGGACGCCAAGGCCCGGCTGCTGTCCGGCCAGGACATGTGGTCCCTGCCCGCCCTGCCGGAGATCGGTCTGAACTCGCTCGTCATGTCCGACGGCCCGATCGGCGTCCGGGGGGTGCGCTGGACCGCGGACGACCCCTCCATCGCCCTGCCGTCCCCGACCGCCCTGGCCGCCACCTGGGACCCGGAACTCGCCCGCCGCGCCGGCACCCTGCTCGCGCAGGAGGCCCGGCGCAAGGGCGTGCACGTACTGCTCGCGCCCACGGTCAACCTCCATCGCTCCCCGCTCGGCGGACGGCACTTCGAGGCCTACTGCGAGGACCCGTATCTGACCGGGCTGATCGGTACGGGCTATGTGCAGGGTGTCCAGTCGGGCGGCGTCGGCACCACCGTCAAGCACTTCGTCGCCAACGACGCCGAGACCGACCGCTTCACCGTCAACAACCTGGTCTCGCCGCGCGCCCTGCGCGAGCTCTACCTGGCCCCCTTCGAGCTCATCGTCGAGAACGCCCGCCCGTGGGGCATCATGACCGCCTACAACACGGTCAACGGCACGACGATGACCGAGCACCGCCACCTGGTGAACGAGGTCCTGCGCGGCGAATGGGGCTTCGACGGCTACAACGTCTCCGACTGGATGGCCGCCCGGTCGACGGTCGGCGCCATCGAGGGCGGCCTCGACGTCGCCATGCCCGGCCCGCAGACCGTGTACGGCGCCCCGCTCGCCCAGGCGGTGCGGGACGGCGAGGTCGAGGAGGCCGTCGTCGACGAGGCCGTACGCAACGTCCTGCGGCTCGCCGCCCGCGTCGGCGCCCTGGAGAGCGCCGAGCCCGCCGTCACCGCCCTGCCCGAGCCCGTCGACGGCATCGCACTGGCCCGCGAGATCGCCCGCCGCGCCTTCGTCCTGGTGAAGAACGACGACAACGCCCTGCCCCTCAAGCCCGGCACGGTGGCGCTGATCGGCGCCGCCGCCCGCGACGCCCGCGTCCTCGGCGGGGGCTCGGCCACGGTCTTCCCGGCCCGGATCGTCTCCCCGCTCGACGGCCTCACCGCCGCCCTCCCCGAGGGCACCCTCCGCTACGCCGTCGGCGCCGACCCCACCACCGAACTCGCCGTCGCCGACAAGGGCTTCGAACTGCGGGCGGTGTGCCGTGACGCGGACGGGAACGTCATCGGCACGGGCTCCGCACCCAACGGCCAGATCCAGTGGATGGGTTCCGACCTTCCCGAGGGAGTCACCCACGACCGCCTGCACACCGTCGAGCTGACCGGCACCTTCACCCCGCGCGAGACGGGCCTCCACACCTTCGGCGCCAAGGGCACCGGCCACTTCACCCTCACCGTCGACGGCACGACGTACTACGACGACCTCCAGGGCCCCGCCGACGACAGCGACCCCTTCGAGGCGTTCTTCGGCGCCCCGGTGCCCCGCGCCCAGGCCGAACTGACCGAAGGCCAACCGGTGGAGGTCTCCCTCACCTACGTCTACGCCCTTCCCGAGGAGTTCCCCTTCAAGGTCGTCGCCTTCGCGCTGGCCCATCTGGAGCCGCAGCGCGACGGCGACGAACTGCTCGCCGAGGCCGTCGAGGCCGCCCGCGCCGCCGACACCGCCGTCGTCGTGGTCGCCACCACCGACCGAGTGGAGTCGGAGGGCTTCGACCGCAAGGACCTCGACCTCCCCGGCCGCCAGGACGACCTGGTCCGCGCCGTCGCCGCCGCCAACCCGAACACCGTCGTGGTCGTCAACTCCGGCTCCCCGGTCGAGCTGCCGTGGCGGGACGAGGTCGCCGCGGTCCTGCTCAGCTGGTTCCCCGGCCAGGAGGGCGGCGCGGCCCTCGCCGACGTGCTGACCGGCGGGTACGAGCCCGGCGGCCGTCTGCCCACCACCTGGGGCTCCCTTTCCGACGCCCCGGTCACCCAGGTGGTGCCGGAGGCCGGCGAACTCGCGTACACCGAGGACGTCTTCATCGGCTACCGGGCCTGGGAGAAGCAGGGCCGCACCCCCTCGTACCCCTTCGGCCACGGCCTCGGCTACACCGACTGGACCTATGAGTCCGTCGAGGTCGACGGCACCACCGCCACGGTCCGCGTCCGCAACTCCGGCGAGCGCGCGGGCCGGGAGGTCGTCCAGCTCTACCTGGCGCCGACCGAGCCCGGCCCGGACCGCCCGGCACGCCGGCTGGCGGGCTTCGCGGGCGTCGAGGCGGCCCCGGGCGAGACGGCGGAAGCGGTCATCGAGATCCCCCGCCGCGCCTTCGAGGTCTGGGACGAGGAAACGAACGCATGGTCATGTGTGAAGGGTTCGTACGAGATCCAGGTGAGCCGCTCGATCACCGACCGCCGCCTCACCGCGACGATTAACGTCTGATCCGGGACAAGTGTCCCCACGACCAGCCCCGGCCCGGGACCTGACCCCTGGGCCGGGGCAACGCGCTCCACCGCCGCTAGCGGGTGGTGAAGCCGTACACCGTCTCCGACCTGAACACCCCGCCCGGCCGCAGCACCGTGCTCGGGAAGTCCGGGTGGTTCGGGGAGTCGGGGAAGTGCTGGGTCTCCAGCGCGATGCCGTCGCCGGGGGCGAAGGGGGCGGACAGATGGTCCGCCGTGTAGACCTGGAGGCCGGGCTCGGTGGTGGCCACGGTCAGGACCCTGCCGGTCGCCGGGTCGTGCAGTTCGGCCACCTCGCGGGCAGTCTCGGTCACTCCGCCGTCGAGCACGAAGTTGTGGTCGTATCCGGCGCCGACCTTCCGCGCCTGACGGAAGTCGAAGCGGGTGCCCGTCACGTCGGCGAGCTCGCCGGTCGGGATCAGATCGGCGTCGACCGGGGTGTAGCGGGAGGCGGCGAGCCGCAGTTCGTGGCCGCCCGCGCTGCCCGAGCCGCCGAGGTCGAAGTAGCTGTGGTTCGTCAGGTTCACCACGGTCGGTGCGTCCGTCACCGCCTGGTACGCGACGCGCAGGGCGCCGGACTCGTCGAGCGTGAACGTCGCCGAGACCTCCAGCCGCCCCGGGAAGCCCTCCTCACCATGCGCACTGACCCGGCTCAGCCGCACCCCGTGCTCCCCGGCCTGCGTCACCTCCCACACCCGCTTGTCGAAGCCGCGCCCGCCGCCGTGCAGGGAGTTGGGCGGCGTGTTCTGCTCCAGCGCGTACGTCACCCCGTCCAGCGGGAAGCGGCCGCCCGCGATCCGGTTGGCGTACCGGCCGATCAGCGCGCCGAGATACGGCTCCGGGTGCGTGAGATAGCCGTCCAGGTCCGCGAACCCCAGCACCACGTTCCCGGCCCGCCCGTCCCGGTCCGGGACCTCCAGGGACTGCACGATCCCGCCGTACGACAGGATCCGCACCCGCACGCCGGCCCGCTCCAGGGTCCAGCGGTGAACCGGGGTGCCGTCGGGAAGTGTGCCGAAGAGTTCGTTCATGTGCGGAACTTTAGGTCACGGCCCCGTGGTCCCGGATCACCGCACCTCACGCCTTCTTCCCCGTGACCTTCCGGTAGGCGATCTCCGCGAGCCGCGCCTGCCCGTTCACACTGGGATGGAACCAGTCCCACTGGCTCAACTGGGCCGTACCGAACCGGTAGTCGTACACCGCGCCCCCGTCGAACCGGCACCGACGGTCCTTCGCACAGACCTCCTTGAGCACCGTGTTGTACGCCTCCACGCGCTTCTGCACGGTGTCCCGCCGCTGCGTGGCCGCCGAGTCCAGGGCGTCCGCGTCGCCCAGCATGGACGGGCAGATGCCGAGCTTCCACACCTGCTTGCCCATCGGGTTGGTGCGGCCCTCGGACCACAGCCGCTTCAGGTTCGGCACGCTCGCCACGTACACCTGCGTCCTCGGCAGCGCCTTGCGCAGGGTGCTCAGTGCGTCCTCGAAGTCGGCGCGGAAACTCTCCACCGAGGTCATGGCGGCGGTGCTGACCCGGCAGGCGTCGTTCGCCCCCACCATCACCGTCACCAACTGCGGCCTGCGCGTCACCGCCTGCGCCATCTGACCCGGCAGGTCAGCCATCCGCGCCCCGGTCACCGCGTAGTTCCAGCTGCGCTCGGCGGCCTGCGCCTTCCCCAGCAGCCGTACGGCGAGGCTGTCGACCTTGGCGCTGCTGCCGGTCGCCCAGGACACCTCGGGGCAGTCCGACAGGACTGTACAGGCGTCGAAGCCGCGCGTGATGGAGTCGCCGACCGCGGCGATCGAACGGGGACTCACGTCCCACGCCGGCGCAGGCTTCGCGCGGTGCGCCCCGGTGCCCGTCGGCCCGGCGGAGTCACCGACGGCGTCGCAGCCGGCGACGCCCAGGACGGTCGCCGCCACGGCGGCGAGAACGGTCCGTGAACGGTGGCTTGGCTTCCGCATACGCCGGTGATCCCCTCGGTGCGTCCGTCTGTGTACGGATGTGTCACCCCATAACAACGCGCGAGAGTTCCCGATCCACGCACCCTGCAACGGTTCACACCCGTACAAGCGTCCTGCCGGGTGAATGGCGGACGTTTCAGCGCATCGGGACCGACGGTACGTCACACTCCTTGCGCCGCCGCACGGTAGCCTCGCCATCAACGCGGCCGTCCGGCCACGGCCGTCCGCCCGTTCGCCAGATTGTCCTGCTCTGCCCGGAGGTCCCGGTGACGACACGTGGGGTTCTGTACGTGCACTCCGCGCCGCGCGCGCTGTGCCCGCACGTCGAGTGGGCCGTCGCCGGGGTGCTCGGCACACGCGTCAACCTCGACTGGATCCGGCAGCCCGCCGCGCCGGGCACCTGGCGCTCGGAGTTCTCCTGGCAGGGCGAGGTCGGCACGGCTTCCAAGCTCGCCTCGGCGCTGCGCGGCTGGCAACTCCTGCGCTTCGAGGTCACCGCGGAGCCCTGCCCCACCGCGGAGGGCGAACGCTACAGCTGCACCCCCGACCTCGGCATCTTCCACGCCGTCACCGGCATCCACGGCGACATCCTCATCCCCGAAGACCGCCTCCGCGCCGCCCTGGCCCGCTCACAGCAGGGCGAAACGGAACTGGAGTCGGAGCTCACCAAGCTCCTCGGAAAGCCGTGGGACGACGAGCTGGAGCCTTTCAGGTATGCGGGGGAGGGCGCTCCGGTGCGCTGGTTGCATCAGGTGGTGTGAGCAGCGCCCCGTAGGGGCGCGGGGAACTGCGCGACCAGCCCCCACAAACCCGCAGACG
>NZ_JBFBBE010000095.1:0-34655 GCF_040682555.1 Streptomyces sp. NPDC051172 | reverse complement strand
TTTTCCCCGTTTTTTTTGGGGTCGGTTTGTTTGGGGGGTCCGTTTAATTTTTTCATCCCCCTGGGGGGCGCCCAATCGGGGGGGGCGGGGCGGCGGGGGCCGCCGCCCGACCGTTGTGAAGGACCGTTTTCAGGAAAGGCGTGATAAAGGGTCAGGCGAGGTAGTGCCAGCCGTGCCGCGCCGCCGCCCGGCCGAGGAAACGGGCCGCCCGGCTGCCGCCGAGCGCGGTCACGGCGAGCCGCTCGCGCGGCGCCGACTCGGTGGGCAGCGGCCGCCAGACGAGCTGCGGATCGCCCTGCACGGCGAGCTGCGGACGCAGGGCCACGAGTTCGGCCGTGGTCTGCAGCGCGTGCACGAACAGGGCCTGCTGGTCCTGGTCGATCGGGTGCAGCGCGGCGTTCCAGCCGAGCGCCGCGAGCTGGGCCGGCACGGTGTCCGCATAGCCCGGTGCGCATCCCTCGTCGTACCAGAGAAGCCGTTGGGTGGCGAGGTCCGCCCAGGTCGGCCGTGGTCGAGAGGCCAAGGGATGGTCGGCACGCATGACGACGCCGAGTGGCTCGTCCCAGACCACGGCCCGGACGAGCCCCGGCGCGTTGACGGGGAGCCGGACGATGCCGAACGCGATCTCGCCGTGCTGCAGCAGCTCCAGTTGGTCCGCCGCACTCACTGAGCGCATCCGCAGCCGTGGTCCCGTCTCGTGCCCGGCCTCGCGGGCGCCCTGGCCCGTCAGGCCGTTCTGCACCTCGGCGAGCACCTCGGCGGGTGCTCCGCCGCACACCCCGACCGGCCAGACGAGGGGTGTCGGCGCGGCGGCGGCGATGGCCGAACGGAGCTGGCCTGGAATACCCTGGATTTCCTTTAGGAAGGCCCGGCCGCCCGCTGTCAATTCGACGCCCCGGGAACTCCGAATGAATAGGGGTGCGCCTATCCGCCTTTCCAGACGCCTGATCTGCTGGCTCAGACTCGGTTGTGATATCCGCAATTCCTGGGCGGCCCCGGACACGGTTCCCGCGCGGACCACCGTCAGGAAATATCGAAGATGGCGCATGTCGAAGTCGTCGACATGCTCGGCATGAGTGACGGCACGTCCCACCCCGTCGTGGGCCGGACCGTCGAGTGTGTCGTCGGATCCCCCATGGCCCAGGGGGATCGCCCCGACCCTTTCGTCCAGCACACTCATCTGCTTCCCTCCGTCACATCGTGTCGTCCTGAGACCGTGTGGCCTGTCTGCCGCCCGGCGGAGGCTGTCCCCGGCAGACCGGGGACAGCCACAGCATGGCACGCATGGGCGGAAAAATACCTTCGGGAGGGTATTTTTAACGGCCCCGCAACCGACCCCTCATCGCCCGTGCACATCCAGATCGGCATCGCGGTCGCCGGAGAGCGCGTCGAGCAGCAGTCGCCACACCGCTTCCCAGGCCGAGGTGTCGCCGCATCCCGCGGAGCCGAAGGACACATGGAGTGCGCCGTGCATGGCCGCCAGCAGCAACTGGGCGACCAGTTCGGGTGGATGAGGCGCCATGCCGCCCTCCCGCTGGGCACGGTCGATGAGGTCGACCAGGTCGCGCCGTATCTCGTCGAAGACGTCCGGCATGGTGTGCGCCAGGTTCGGGCAGTCGGTGGCCAGCCGGAGCGCCGCCCGCAGCCTGACGTCCGCCCGCAGGCGACGGGCGAGGTCGAGGACGAGTGACTCCAGCGCCGTCCGTGCGGCGACCCCCGACATGTCCCGTGCGAGCAGCATCTCCTCCCATACCTCCTGGGACTGGGTCAGCAGGGCGCCGGCGAGAACTCGTTTGGAGGGGAAGTGCCCGTAGAGGGCTCCTTTCGTCATCCCCGTCCGCTCCGCCACGGCGTTGAGGGTGGCCCTGCTGTAGCCCTGAACGGCGAACTCCTCGGCCGCGGCGTCCAGCACCTTCTCTCGCGTACGCCGTGCCCGTTCCTGTTTGACCATGCGGGTGTGCCCTCCGGTGTCGATGAGGACATAAACATACCCTCGGGAAGGAATGTTTTGACCAGGAGGAAGTCGGCCGTACATCAGCCGTTTCCCGAGGCCGGAACGGGTCCTCCGGTCCGCGCGACTCCACCGCGCGGGCCGAGTGCTCCGGGGAGCACGGCCCAGCCTGCCGAACCGGCCTCCCGGGCCAGGGCGGGGGAGCCGCCCACCACCACCGGGTGTCCGACGGCGCGGAGCATGGCGAGATCGCTCTCGTGGTCGCCGTACGCGTAGCAGTCCGCCCTCCTGGCCCCGCGCTCGCGCAGGACGGTCCGGACCGTGTCGGCCTTGGTCTGCCCGATCATCGGCCGGTCCACCTCTCCGGTGAGGAGGCCGCCGGCCGTGACGACCTGCTCGGCGCACCGCACTTCGTCGGCGCCGAGATCCTCTGCCACGGCCTCCAGGAGCGAACCCAGGGACCCCGAGACCAGTACCACCTTGTGCCCTTGGGACCGATGCCGCTGCACGGCCTCGACACCGGCGGTCACGAACGCCCGCGGACCGCGACGATGGGTGTCGTACCAACTGCGTGCCGCCGATCGCAGGGTCACGACGGGGACGCCGGCGAAACGGCGGTAGTACTCCCGGTTCAGCGTGGTGCGATCCACGCCCGCCATCGCGAGCGCCCCCAGGTCGGGGACGTCGGCGGGGACGGGCCAGGCTCCCGAAGCCGCCCAGAAGTCCCAGAAGTCGAGCATGCTCTTGACGGCGACCAGGGTCTCGTCGACGTCGAAGAAGGCGACGACGACCCGCCCGCCGGGCAAAGCGGCTCCCTGGGTGTCATGGCCGTGCGGGCGTCTCAAGGGTTCGGACATGTCGGGCCGCCTCCCGTCGGCGCCAGCACGGCCTCCGTATACGCCCGGGCCGCCGCGTCGGGATCGAGCGCGCCGTGACCCGCAACGGCCGTCGCGTCCCGCCACGCGCGCTGAGCGGCACTGTCCGGGGACTGCGCGCGCAGGCCGGACGCTCGGAAGAGCGTGTCCACGGCCTCGCGGCACAGCGCGGCCGCCGTTGTGGCGTCCCTGCGGTTCTCGGCCACCGCGAGCGGGGTGATCTCGCCGTGGTCCGCCCGTCCGGCGGCGCCGCCGAGAAGCAGTTCTGCGGCATGGATCTGCGCCGAGGTCCCGGCCAGCACCGTGTGCGCCGCGGGATGCAGGGCTACGGCACCGGCGCGCTCGGCGGTCCAGGTGCGCAGCGCACCGCGGGCGATGCCGAGGAGCGGGGCGGCGAAGATGAGCGCGGCGACCATCGGGTACGGGACGCTGTGGCAGCGGGCCGCGTCGGCCTGGGGGTGGAGCAGGGTGTCCAGGGTGAACGAACGGTGGCCCGGAACCGGCACGCCGTCGGCCACCACGGTGTTGCTTCCGGTGCCGCGCAGACCGGAGGAACGCCAGGTGTCCAGCACGGACACCTGCGACCGGGGGACGGCGAAGATCCGGTGTTCCCGGCCCGCGTCGCCGTGGGTCCATGAGGCGAGCAGCACCCAGTCCGCGTGGTCGACTCCGCTGGCCGGCCGCCACTCGCCGGCGAGCAGCCAGCCGTCGTCCCGGGGCGTCGCAGTGCCCTGCGGCGGGACGACCGCGGCGGCGATCCGGACGTCCGGACCCCGCCCCCAGAGCTCGCGCTGGCCCTCGGCCGGGAGATAGGCCGCCAGCCGCCCGTGCGCGGCGAAGAGGGCGGCACACCAGGCCGTGGACGCGCAGCCCTCCGCCGCGGCCGCCGCGGCCGCCACCAGCGAGGCGAAGTGCCCAGCCGCTCCGTCCCACCGGCGTGGCACGAAGTGGCGCGAAAAGCCGGCGTGGCTGATCGCGGCGGCGACCTCCGGGGTGAGTTTGCGCCGCTCCTCCGTCGTGCCCAGATCGCGGCGGGCGATCTCGGTCAACTCCCCTATGGCGCGTGCCCGTACGAAGTCCACCCGCTCCGCGGTCAGCATGCCGCACCCGCACGGTGACGGCACGGCGCCGCGCAGGCCGCGCGGGCGTACGCGAGTTCGCGGTCGCCCTGCGCGGCCCGCAGGACGAGCGCGACGCCCTCGTCCCGTCCGTCGTCGGCGGCGCGTTCCGCCGTGATGGACACCGGCTGGTCCAATTCGCCGAACGACGTGAACGCGGAGGCGAGCGACCTGACGCACCGTGCCGCGTCCGGGGCCCTCGTTCCGTACTCCTGAGCGGTGGTGACGACGAGCGCCTGCCGGAAGGCCTCCAGCAGGGCCATGCCCGGTATGTGGTCCGACTCGTGGTCGAACAGCACGGGGTGGCCGAGGTCCAGGCGCAGCCACCACCGGCCGGACCGCGCCTCGTCGGCGGCCAACAGGACGTCGCGGCCGTGCCGTTGCCCCACCCGGGACGGCAGAAGGGGCACGGCTCTGGCGTGCTGCCGCGGGGGCGTCGTATCCGGGCCCGGCGCGCCGCGCTTGCGCAGCGTCGTGTAGAGGCGCGGTTCCACGGCCTCCCAGCGCATCCGCGCGCGTCCCACCGGACCGTGCCCCGCCCGCACCACCGCGTCCAGTTCGAAGCGGGAACGGCGGGGGTTGCCCGCAGTTCGCCGGGCATGCACGTCGAGGCCGAGGGCGAGTGGCGTGGCGTCCACCGGAGGCAGGGCCTCGTCGAGGTCCACGGCCAGCTCGCTCAGGACGAACGGACGGTGCAGAGGGATCTCCAGGAAGCGGTGCGACAGGTGGATGGCGGCCTGCCGAACCGTTTCGGCCAACAGGACGGAGTCGGCCGCGGGGCCGCCGAGGTGCCCCAGGAAGTGGTCGCGGTGCCATGCGGCGCCGACCGCGAACCGCTCGCTCCCCAGACGTGCCGCATCCGACAGGAGTACTTCCGCCAGGGCCGATTTGTGCACCGTCTCGCGCGGAACGCGACGGTCGAAGCGCAGCCTTCCCCATGGGTCCGGGGAACTCTTGCGGTCGAAAGGGGGCGTGGGCGATGGTACGGCGTGCACGTTCTCTTCCTCCCCAAGTCGCGGCAGCGGGGTTCAGCCCGCTGTCGTCCCGTCCCCACGGGAAGCGACCCAAGGAAAGATACCTTCGGGAAGGTATCTTGCCGAGAGCGATTTTGCGTCACCGTGGCCGAGGCAGCACGGTCTGCCCAGGCCGAACCCGTCGTGATCCACCCCGTCCGAGTCGCCCCACGCAGAGGAATTGAGCCATGCCGGAGCCGCAATCAGCCTATTCCGTGTTCGTACCCAAGAAGATCGTCACCAGAAGAGGACCCGACCCCAAACAGGACAGGTCCGCGCGCACCAAGCAACTGGTGCTGGCCGCGGCCTCGGAGCTGTTCGCGTCGCAGGGATTCCGCCACACGTCGATCCAGGCCGTCGCCGACCGGGTGGAGATGACCAAGGGGGCCGTCTACTTCCACTACCCGACCAAGGAGGCGCTCGCCGTGGCCGTGGTCGAGGAGCACTACGCACGATGGCCGTTGCTCCTCGAGCAGGTCGCGGCGGAGGGGTTCGGACCGCTGGACACCGCCGTGCAGATGCTCGCGCGCGCCGTCGTGTCGTTCCGCGACGACGTCATCGTGCAGGCCGGGGCGCGGCTGCAGATCGAGCGTCCGCAGATAGACGCAGAGCTGCCGACGCCGTACGTCGACTGGACCGAACTCCTCGCGTCCCTGCTCGTCGCCGCCCGGGAGACGGGTGAACTCCGGGACGGTGTCTCGCCCGAGGCGGCGGCGCGGTCGCTGGTCTCCGCGTTCTTCGGCGTGCAGCACATCTCGGACGTGCTGCACGGCAGGACGGATGTCGTGGAGCGCTGGGCCGAGTCGAGCGAGCTGCTCTTCCACGCCATCCGGGCACGGTGACGCCGCCTTCGGCCGGATGTCCGCGCGGTGGACACGCAGCGGCGCGCCGCGGCCTCGACCGTGGCGCGCCACCAGGACGTGCGCCGTCACACGGGCTTCGCCACCCGGTGCCGGGTGGCCACGACCACCAGGCCGCCCACGACCGCGAGGGTCAGCAGGACCGTGCCGAAGATGGTCGAGCCCGTGGTCAGACCCACGGCATCGCTGAGGTAGCCGGCCGACACGGGCAGCAGACCCGCCGGGATGTAACCGCCCACGTTGAGCGCGGCGTTGGCCTCGGCGAGGCGCTCTGGCGGTACGGAGTGGTTGAGCAGGGAGAGGCCGCCGAGCTGGCCCATGCCCTGGCCGGCGCCGGCCAGCAGCGCGGAGGCGATGAGCGCCGCGACCGAGGAGGTGTGCACGGCGACGATGAGCGTGGCCATGCTGAGGGTGGTGCTCACCGCGCCGGCGGTGAGGATCGTGGGCCTGGCCAGCTTCTGGACCGCGAACTGCACTCCGGTGGCGGTGATGAACATGGCGAACGCCATGGCTCCGGCGACGATCCGGCTGGTGGTGCCGAGCAGGCCGGACAGCAGCGACGGGCCGAGCGAGAGCACGAAGGACGTCGCGGTGATTCCGGGCGCGAACACTGCGATGCCGAGGGTGAGTTGCAGACCGTTGCCGTGCGGTACGCCGGGCACGCGCACCCAGGCGCCCTTGGCGGGCGCCGTGGGACGCCGTACCGGCATGCGCAGGACGGCGAAGGCGGCGGTGGCCAGGAGTGCCGCCTCGACGACGAAGACGGTGACCGTCGGCGCGGGAAGCGTCTCCGACAGGATGCCGGCGAGCAGCGGGCCGAGACCGGCCCCGAAGACCATCGCGCAGGAGGCGAGCAGGGCCGCGAGCCGCTTGCGGTCCTGGCCCGCGACGTCCGTCACGGCCGCCATGCCCGCGGAGACCACGGCACCCACCGCGATGCCGGTGAACAGCCGGGCCACGATCAGTGCGGCCACGCTGGTGGCGGTCGCGAAGATGAGGCAGGCGGCCAGGGCGAGCCCGAGTGCGGGCAGCAGTACGGGTTTGCGCCCGAGCCGGTCGGACACGATGCCGGAGACGAGCAGGGAGCCGATCAGGCCGACGATGTAGAAGGCGAACACCACGGTCAGGGTGCCCTTGGAGAAGCCGATGTCGTGCTGCCACAGCACGTAGAGCGGGGTCGCCGCGTTGGAGAGGACGAAGACCGCGGTCACCGGCCACGCGGCCAGCCACACCCACCAGGTGGGACTCGGCGGGACGCTCGCCCGCGATCGCTCACCCACCTCGGGGTGCTGCTGCTCGCCCACCGCCTGCACAGGCACCGTTCGACTTTCTGACATGACCGCTCCCTCCAGCGAGCTCAGTACGAGTCAAGTCGAACTTAGCATGCAGTACGATTGGAGTCGTACATAGGATTCGGGCTATAGGGAGTTGCTTATGCCTTCGACGGTGGGGTCGGTGCCGGCGTTCAAGGTGCTGCCGGAACCCGCGGGGCTGCCGGGACCACTGCCCGAGCCGGCGGTCGAGGACCTGCGCCTGGAGACAGTGCTGGGTGCGCTGAGCGATCCCCTGCGCCTGCGTATCGTGCGCAAACTCCTCCTGGAATCCGAGCAGTTCGACCACTCGTGCGGCTGGTTCGGCCTCGATCGCCCCAAGTCCACACTCACGCATCACTTCAAGGCCCTGCGCGAGGCCGGCATCACACGGCAGCGCCAGTACGGCCTGGAACGCCGCAGCCACGTCCGCGTCGACGACCTCAACGCGCGGTTCCCCGGCCTCTTGGAGCTGGTGGCCGCCTGGGTGTCGGACGAGCCCTGAGTCGATGAAACGGCGTCCATGGGTTGCGCTCACCCGCAAGGCTGAGGAGTCCTACGGCGTCGGTGACGCGCAAGGCTGCCCGGCTTCGCCGCCAGGGGGTGAGGCGGTGTTTGGACGCCGTCGGACAGCCATCTCCGACGAACTGGTGGGTGCCCCGGCCCGATCTGCAGGCCCCGTCCTGATAGGGGGTGACTGTGCGTGTGCCTTACTGGTCGGGGCTGCTGTGTGGATTCCAGCGTCTTCGTGCCCGCGGACTGGAGAACCCCCGGTCGGTCAGGTCGCCAAGGACTTCGACCTGACCGAGGCCGCGGTGCGCGACCGGGTGAATCAGCCGAAGTCGACAAAGGCGAGCGCGAGGAGCCGGCCTGGGTGAAATCTGCTTCTCCGTAGGGGACTTCGGCGAGAGCGTGTGGATCCGGGAGCGAAAGTCGGTGGCCCTCGAGTGTGTACCGCCTTAGAGTGAGGACTGCTTCGCGCGGCGGCTCTTGGCTGTCGCTGTCTGCTGAGTGAGAAACGGGAGGTGTGACTGATGGCTGTCTCTGTGACGGGCCCTGCCCGCAACCAGAAGCTCGTCCACTCCACCTCCGTGGTCTCCGGCTGACCTTTCCTGTTTCTTCGCGCCTGTGATTGCGCGCGGCCGGGACTGCCCCTGTGAAGGGTTTCCCTTGAATCTCTCTTCTCCTTCGGCTTCCTCTGCTTCGTCGCGTCCTCTGGCCCTGTACGGCTGGGACGAGGGATGGGAAGCGGAGTTCGCTCCGTATGCCGAGCAGGGTCTCCTGCCCGGCCGTGTCGTACGTGTCGACCGCGGCCAGTGCGACGTGGTCACCGCCGACGGCGTCCTGCGGGCCGACACCGCGTTCGTCACCCCGCACGACCCGATGCGGGTCGTGTGCACCGGCGACTGGGTCGCCGTCGAACCCGGCGGCAACCCCCGCTACGTACGGACGTATCTGCCGCGCCGTACCGCCTTCGTGCGCTCCACCTCCTCCAAACGGTCCGAGGGGCAGATCCTCGCCGCCAACGTCGACCACGCGATCGTCGCCGTGTCCCTGGCCGTCGAACTCGACCTCGGACGCATCGAACGCTTCCTGGCCCTCGCCTGGGAGAGCGGCGGGACTGCGCAGCGGTGAAGCGCGCTTGGAGAGCGTGCAGGCTCGCTGCTTGGCGGATGGATGCCGTCGACAGCGTCCGCTGCTCTGGCGACGACTGGCCAATGCCAGAGTTCAGTCGGCCGGACACCTCCCACGTGCCGACCTCGGATGCCGTAGAGCGGAGCTGGCCGGCGACCGTCTCCGCGCTGCCCATCGGTTCCCATGTCAGCGGGAGGGTCGCGGGCCGCCGACCGTTCGGTGTCGTCTTGTTTCTCGATGGCGTACCCGGTGCAGTCGGCCTTGCCGAGATCGCCGCCATGCCTTACTGCATGGAATTGCGGGGCCGGCCCCGTACCTGGTGCGTGGCGCGGCGAACCGCGGATCCTTGGGTGTGGCCTTCGGGTCAACTCCCTGTTGGCGATGGAGTGTTCACGGTGCTTGCGAGTGGGCCAAGCTGTGATCGACGGGCCCGGGGGAGAAGGGAGGCGGCGCGATGGGGTTCTGGACATGGGGTGAGCCGGAGGAAGTCGGCTTCGATGAGGTCGTGGACACGGACAGCCAGATCTGTCCCACAGCCCGACCGGGCATAAGCCGGTGCTCAGACCGACGGCGAGGGTGAGGACGAATCGACGCCACTCGCCTTGCCCAGCTGTCGGCGCGCCGAGCGCATGCGCACCCGTCACACCCTGGATGGCGTGTTGAGCGAGGGAATGGGGCTACGTGCCATCGCCCGCCACCTGGGCCGGGGGCGGCACACCGTCCAGCGATACGCCCGCGCTGCCCGCCGGGCAGGACATGGTCGCCGGACGCCGCTCACGCACCAGCCGTCTCGACATCCATCAGGCTGGATCAACCGGCATCCCGACACCCTCACCGAGGACGAAGTCCAGCATCTCAAGGCCGTTCTCAACGCCTGCCCGGAACTGGAGCAAACCCATGACCTCGTCCGGGACTTCGCCCGCATGCTCAGTCGACATACCGGTGCCGGCCAGCCGAACTGGATCAGCAACGCCCGCGACGCTCGACTACCCGGGATAACCGGGCTCGCCCGCGGGTTGACCGCGACGCTTGCATGCTGGAAAGGAGAGCTGAGTTCGCCCGTGATCTGGGAAGGGGGCGTGCGTGAGGACCGGCTCCGGGAAGCGGCCTGAACGTGGTTGCCGTCATCGGACTGGGCATCCTCGGAGCCCACGTGGGCTGGAATCGGTCCCGGCACAGTGCCATCAGGCCCGACCTGTTCCCCGGTCCACTTGCCCTGCATAGGTGTTCGAGGTAGTCGGCGGCGCGGCGGTGGCCGCGGGCGGGGGCTGGTTGAGGCTGCTGGCCAGGACGTGGCGGAGCCGGTCAGAGCCGCGGCGCCGCGCTGTCCAACCCCCGCACCAGCCGTTCCTGGAGCCGGGAGTGTTCCCGTCCGGCAGCCGCTGGGCCGTCGGCTGGATCGACTTGCGTCGGTCGTCCAGCATCAGCCCCCGCAGGTGGCACTCGCCCTTGGCCCCGGCCTTCAGCCAAGGCGCTCTTGGTTGTCATCGCTTCGCGTGCGTAGCGATCGCAGGCTTCATGAAGCGGTTGACCGGTGTCTCGACGAAGCGGTAGGAGATCATGGAGACGACGACGCACAGCGCGTAGAAGGCAATGACGAAAAGCACACCCTCGGCGACCGAGTTGCCCCAGGGGTGCACATACCGCTGGCAGACCATGATGAAGGCCCACTGGTTACATGTAAATATCAAAGGTGTACTTGCCGTAGGTCGAGATGCGGGTGACGGCGCGGTTCTCCGTGGCACCCGGGGCGTTCCAGCGGGCGATCTCCTTGGCCGCCAGGGCGCCGATGAGCAGGATGATCGGGAGGATCGTCAACGCCGTCAGGTCGAACAGGATCGGTGCCCAAAGCTCCTCGACCACCACCGCGAGCGCGAGCAGTGCCGTGGGCAGCCAGACGTTCCGAGTCCACCTGCCACGCAGCACCAGCAGGCAGACCAGCATTCCGCACAGAGCCTCCAGGACGCGAGTGAGCGGGAAGACGTAGACGAGCCAGTACTTCCACTCGGAGACACGGACGAGGTGGCCGTGCTCAGTGAACGCTGCGTTCGCGAAGGTCGCGCCGTCCGGCAGGAGTTGCAGAACGAGCGGCAACAGCAGCACGACCGCGACCAGACCGGCCAGCAGGCCGAACAGGAACCGGTCGCCGCGGCGGGCCAGGAATCTGCACGCGGCCGGGAACACCGCATACAGGACGAGTTCGGTCGACAGAGTCCACGCCGGGGCGTTGGCCGCCCAGTAGATGCTGTGGTCCGGGAACCAGCCTTGCAGGAGGGTGAGCGTGGCGAACAGGCCGGTGGCCGGGAAGGTGGCGGCGAAGGCGCACACAATCACAGCCCAGGTCAGGAAGTGCACCGGCAGGATGCGCAGCAATCGGCGGGCCTGGAAGCCGCGGTCCGGCGGGCGCTGTGCGGATATCCAGGTCAGGATGAAGCCGCTGAGGACGATGAAGAACGACACCGCGTTGAAGCCGGCGGGATTGAAAATGCGGTAGTACGTCTCCTGCACCGCGTGGTCCCGGAAGACCTGCTCGAAGGACAGATGCGAGGCCAGGATGCAGAAGGACGGCAGCAGACGGGCGGCTGCGATGAGGGTGAGCTGTCTCGCCGCCGGGCGCACCGGTGACTTCTCCGTACGGACAGGGATGTCGGTAGGGGTGGATGTCAACGCATGGGTGGTCACCCCCGTACCCTCACACCCTCACACTCAGTGTGAGGGTCAAGCCGATTTCGGGGGTGAGGATCGTCACTGTACGGGCGGACTCACCTGCGCGTAACGGCTGTTGGGGCGGGCCAGGTGCAGGTGGCCGCGCAGCGTCGTCGCGTCGTAGGCGGTGCGGAACGCTCCGCGTCGCTGCAGCTCGGGTACCAGCCCGCGAGTGATCTCCAGGAGGTCGTGCGGCAGCGTGCCGGGCCGCAGCCGGAAGCCGTCGAGCCCGGCTTGGCGCCAGTCCAGCAGCAGGTCGGCGAGTTCGCCGGGAGTGCCCGTGAACACCTCGGCGTCGGAGGCGAGTTCGGCGCCATCCAGGGAATCGAGGCGGGCCTTGCGGTTCGCGGCAGCGCCTGGCTCGGCATCCAGGAAGACCAGGAGCTCCGCGAACCGGAGCAACGGCCACGCACGCGTGTCGCGGCCGGTGCGATCGGCGGCCGTGTCCAGCTGGGCGAGGACAGCCGTGGCACCCACGCGGTCGTGCGGCGTGACGTACACGACGTCACATGAGCGTGCCGCGAACTCGTACGGCACCAAGGCGTGCGCCAGGCTTGTCACCAGCGGCTGTCCCTGCGGCGGGCGCGGGGTGATGGAGGGGCCGCGGACGCTGAAGCTGTCGCCCGTGAAGTCGATGTGGTGCACCTTGCGGTGGTCGATGAACCTGCCGGTCGTTGCGTCCCGGATCTCTGCGTCGTCCTCCCAGCTGTCCCACAGCCGCCGGGCGACCTCCACTGCATCGGCGGCCTCGTCGAACAGGGGGCGTAGCCGCCGACCGATCCGCTCCGGGTCGCGCACGTCGTCGTCACTGAGCTGCGGCGTCGCACGGCGACCGAAGTGGGCGGCGTCGGCAGCGCGTGCGGCGATCTGCGGGCGCCAGCCCGCCCGGCCGCCACTCGCGTGGTCGAGGGTGGCGATGCCGGTGGCCACGTGGAACGGCTCGGTGTGGGTGACATTGGCGGTCGGGACGAGGCCGATATGCGTGGTCAGAGGTGCCACGCGGGCCGCGAGCAGGACCGCGTCCAGGTTGCCGCGAACCTGGTCGGTACGGTCGTCGGGTTGGTGGAATGCGGCGGACTGCATGCCGAGCGCGTCCTCGAAGGTGACGAAGTCGAGCAGACCGCGCTCGGCCTCGGCGACCAGGTCCGCCCAGTACTTGGCGGTGAACAGCGCGCCGGGCTGGGCGTCCTCGGCCCGCCAGGCCGCCGGGTGCCAGCCGGCGGCGTCCAGGGCGACGGCGAGATGCAGCGGGGATGCGGTCACGAGGCCTCCTCCTCGGCAGCCGTGTTTGCCGCGTTTTCTCCCCTGTCGTGCGGCAGGCCCAGATGGTCACGGAGCGTCCTGCCCGTGTAGTCCCGCCGGAACACCCCCTTGTCCTGGAGCAGCGGCACGACCTGGGCCACGAAGTCGTCCAGGCCGCCGGGGGTCAGGTGCGGGACGAGGACGAAGCCGTCGGCGCCGCCGGTCTGCACGAAGTGGTCGATCGCGTCCGCGACCGTGCGCGGGGCGCCGACGAAGGTCTGGCCGCCGCTGACCTCGATGGCCAGTTCGCGGATGCTCAGGCCGCGCCGTTCGGCGAGGGACCGCCAGCGCCGCGCCGTCTCGGCGCGGCCCCGGCGGAACAGTGAATGGCCCTTCAACGTCAGCGAGTCGGGGTCGGGGTCGATGTCCGGCAGTGGGCCGTCGGGGTCGTAACCGGACAGATCACGGCCCCAGACGGCCTCCAGGTGTGCGATCGCGGTCTGCGGGCTCATCTGGGCGCGCGTGATCTCGTCGGCATACGCGGCAGCCTCTGTATCGGTGTCCGCCACCACCACGGTCGCCGTGGGCAGGATCATCAGTTGGTCCGGGGTGCGGCCGTGCCGGGCCAGGCGCCCCTTGACATCCCGGTAGAAGCTGCGGGCCTGGTCGAGCCGGTTGTACTTGCTGAAGACGACGTCGGCCTCGGCGGCGGCGAACTCGCGGCCCGGGTCCGAGTCGCCCGCCTGGATGATCACCGGATGCCCCTGCGGCGGGCGGGGGGTGGGGAAGCGGCCGGAGATGTCGAAGTGCCGCCCGGGATGCGCGAAGCGACCGGCTCCGGCCCGGATGTATTCGCCGGCCACGGCGTCGGAGCGCACATCGCCGTCGGCCCAGCTGTCCCAGAGCTCGCGCGCGGTCGTCAGGAACTCGGCCGCGCGCCCGTACCGGTCGGCCTCGGCGAGGAAACCGCCCCGCCGGAAGTTCTCGCCGGTGAAGGCGTCGGAGCTGGTGACCACGTTCCAGGCGGTGCGCCCGGCGCTGAGATGGTCGAGGGTCGACAGCCGGCGCGCCACCTCATAGGGCTCGTTGAAGGTGGTGTTGACGGTCGCGGCGAGTCCGAGCCGGGTGGTGACCGCGGCCAGGGCGCTCAGCTGGGTGAGGTTGTCCGGCCGGCCCACCACGTCCAGGTCGTACAGCTGCCCCTTGCGCTCGCGCAGTCTGAGGCCCTCGGCCAGGAAGAAGAAGTCGAAGCGGCCGCGTTCTGCGGTCTGCGCGAGGTGCAGGAAGGAGTCGAAGGCGATCTGGCTCTTCGAGCGCGGGTCTGACCAGACGGTCACATTGTGGATGCCGGGCAGCTGGGCCGCGAGGTGCACCTGCTTGCGTCCGGCGGGGGCCGGGCTGCTCATGAGGCCGGAAGCGGGGCAGCGGCGGCGGGGGAGACGTACCGCACCGTGTTCTCGAAGGTGACCCCGTGGCTCTTGACGTCGATGCCGATGCGGTCGCCGTCGGCGATCTGGAAGCCGTCGTGGAAGCTGGCCTCGTCGGCGCCCAGGAGCACATAGTTGACCAGGCCGGGCCGGCGCACCGCTGGGAAAGAGAACAGGTGGTCTGCCATGTCCCGGACCCGGAAGTACAGCGCGTCGCTGCCGCAGTCGAAGTTGCCCTCCCAGGCGGTCGCACCGTCCCGCACGATGGTGACCCGGCCGGTCGCCGAGCGCGGCGGCGGGCCGAGGAACAGCCAGGGAGCGAGCGCGGTGTCGCACAGCTTGCAGTACGGGTTGTAACCGGGGTCCTTGCGGTGCAGGCCGATGTCGCACAGGTCGTTGCCGAAGGTGTAACCGGCGTAGTGCGGCGTGCCGTCGGCGTCGTTGACGTAGACGAGCACGACCTCCGGCTCTTCGATGAGCGCGATCGGGTGGGCGGGCACGGTCAGGGGCTCGCCGGGCAGCCGCGCCCAGTCGCCGAAGCCCTTGAAGAACCACTTGGGCGGCGTGAACTCGCCTTCCTCCGGGGCGCTCTGCCCGCCCCACTTCTTCTTGTGCGTGCCCATGAAACCGCTCAGCAGCGCGGAACCGGACGTCGACGGCAGCAGCGGAACCAGCGGGCGCACGCTCGCGTCGCCGGCGATGACGACGGCGGTCTCGGCGCCCTCGGCGACAGCGGTCCTGACGGCGTCCGCGGAGCCGTCGGTGGCGGAGAACGCGGCAGCCAGGGCGCCCTCGGCAACCCGGTACAGCGTCTGTGGTTCGCCCGGCAAGGGTCGGTCGAAAGCGACGTAGCGGCCGTTCTCGTAGGCGACCTCGGTGAGGACAGGCGGCAGGGACTGGGACATGAGAGGCCTCCAGGTGCGGTCAGTGGCGGGGAGTGCTGAGGTCGGCCAGGGCTTCGCCGAGGTGGGCGAGGCCCTGGCTGATCCAGGGCAGGGCAAGCGGGTCGAGAGCGCTCAGTGCGGCGGTTTGCTGCTCGTCGGTGTCGCCGTACAAGCGGCTGGTGGCGGTGCGGATCCGCAGCGCGCTGCTCGGCTCGCCGAAGGCGCTTGCCGGCAGGACGCCGACGCCGTGGCGCTCGACGAGGAACCGGACCAGGTCCTCGCCGCGGCTGACGCCGTGTGCCTCGGTGAGGCGGGCGCGCAGCGCTTCGAAGTCCGGGTAGAGGTAGCAGGTGGCGGTCACCGGTGCGACGTCCGCGCCGACCGCCGTGAAGCGGGCGGCTGCCGCACGGGCCACCGTCGCGTGCAGCCGCCTGCTCGCTGCGATCCGCGCGGTGATCTCCGGTGGCTCGGCGAAGGCGTAGGCCGCGGCCGTCTGCACCGGGGCGGGCGGGCTGGACCAGATCTGGCTGGCGACGGAGATCAGCCGGGTGCGCAGTTCGTGTCCGGCAGGACTGTCGGGCAGCCGGGCCACGCCGGTACGCCAGCCGCCCAGCGCCAGGTTCTTGGTGAGCCCGGTGGTGACGACCGTGCGCTCCGGGGCGTACGCCGCCGGGGAGACCGCCGCGCGATCAGGGTCGTGGACGAGGTCGCCGTAGATCTCGTCGGAGACCACGACGAGGTCGAGGTCGCGGGCCGCCTCGGCCAGGGACCGCACGGTCCCGGCGGAGGCGACGGTGCCGGTCGGGTTGTCCGGCACCGTCACCACGACGGCGCGCGGGTCCTGCCCTGCGGCGCGCGCGACGGAGACCGCCTCGCGCAGCCGCTGCGGATCCGGGACACCGCCCTCGCCCGGCAGGATCGCCACCGGCAGCGGGCGCCCGCCCGCGAGCCGGGCCTGCGCCGCGTAGCTGACCCAGCTCGGCACGGGCACCACCACGTCACCGCCGATCGCGAGGAGCAGCGCGAACAGCAGCGCCTTGCTGCCCGGGCCGGCGACCACGAGCCCGGGATCGGTGGACAGGCCGCGCCGCTGCCAGTAGCCGGCGGCGGCCTCGCGCAGTGCGGGGCTGCCGGCCACCGGGCCGTAGGCGTTCTCCTCCGCCGCGGCGGCCAGCCGTTCGCGCAGCGCCGGATGCACGGGCAGGCCGATCTCGCCGCTGGTCATGGGAAGCACGCGTTGTCCCGCGCGGCGCCGCTCGTCAAGGGCGGCGTCGGCGGCGAGCGTCGCCGACATGGGGACGGCGGCGGCTCGCCGTGGGGCCGTGCGCACGCAGCTCACCCCGTCCCGTACCGCTGGCGCAGCTCGGCCTTGCGGACCTTGCCGGTCAGGGTCTTGGGCAGCGCGTGCAACAGTTCCACGCGGTCCGGCAGGAAGCGCTCGTCATGTCCGGACTCCCGGACCCTGGCGCGGACTTGGTCGAGTGTCGGGCCCTGCTCACCGCGCGGCACCACGACCGCGCAGATCACGGGGTCGGCGCCGTCGGTCGCGGGCGGCAGGCCGACCAGCGCTGCCTCGATGGCCTCTGGATGGCTGCCGATGACCGCTTCAAGCTCGGTCATGGGCGCGACCTGCCCGTCCCGGACTATGGCGTCGCGGGCCCGGCCGACGATACGGATGCCGCCGCGGCCGTCATCCCGAGCCAGATCGCCGGTGTCGAACCAGCCGTCCGCATCGAACTCGGCAGCGAAGACCTCCTCGCGGCGGTAGTAACCGAGCGCGAGCGACGCGCCGCGCACCTTGAGACGGCCCGTGCCATCAGCTCCGGCCGCCTCGATGCGGGTCTGCATGGCGTCGATCGCGCGACCATTGCTGTGTGCGGCCCAGTCCTCGGGGTCGACGGGACGGGTCATGGTGACCGGGCCGTTCTCCGACATGCCCCACAGCGAGAAGGTCCGCGCGCCGAGCGTCGCGTGCACCTCGTCGGCAAGCTCTTTGAGAACCGGCGCCGAGCCGATGACGACGTGCCGCAGCGTGCTCGTGTCCCGCTGCTCCGCCCGTTGCGAGGCGGCGACGTCGGCGAGCGTGGCCGGCGGCCCGTACAGCAGCGTGGCGCCGTAGCGCTCCACCAGGTCCAGCAGCGCCTCGTTCCTGCGCACGTCCTGGAAGGCGACGGTGCCGCCGAGCATGACGCCCGCGAGGACGCCCTGCGCGAAGCCGGAGTAGTGCACGAGCGGCGTGGACACCGCTGCCACCCAGTCGTCGCCGAGCCCGAAGGCGTCGACGTAGCCACGCACAGCGGAGTGCACCGTGTTCTGGCTGTGCAGTACGCCCTTGGACTCGCCGGTGGTACCCGAGGTGAACAGCACCACGAAGGGTTCGTCGGCGCTCAACGCCAAACCGTCCAACTCGGCTGTGCCGAACTCCTCTTCGCGATCCTCGGCCACGAAGTGGGCGTGGAAGGAGAGCGCGCCGGCCGGCACCGGGCCGCCCACCACCGCGACGTGGCCGAGTGCGGGCAGTTCGGCCCGCAGCCCGGTGATGATCTCCGCCAGCGGCGTGCCCGACCATTCGGGGAGCGTGACGCACACCCGGGCCTCGGTCAGTCCGAGGCGATGCCGCAGCTCGTCCTTCGGGCAGATCGGCGAGATGGGACAGACGACGGCGCCGACGCGCATGCACGCGAACATCAGCGGCACCATCTCCCACCGGTTGGGCAGCTGTACTGCGACGACGTCACCCCTGCGCACGCCGAGCCGGAGCAGCGCGAGCGCGAACCGGTCGGTCAGCCGGGCCAGTTCGGCGTAGTCCAGCGTGTCGGTGCGCGCCTCGGCGATCCGGCGCCCGGCGATCGCCGGCCGGTGCGGGCGCTCGCGTGCCTGGCGGTGCAGGTCGTCGAGGAAGGTCTCGTCGCGCCACCAGCCGCGCCGCCGGAACTCGGCTGCGCGTTCGCCGGACACCGCGCCGGCCGCGCCGGGGTGCGCGGCCTCGGCCGGGGCAGTCATCGGCGGTCCTTCCGGCGGGCCGCAAGCAGCTCCGGCAGCGGGTCGCCCGCCCGGTCGGCCGCGATCTCCAGCAAGTCCCGGGTGTTCTGCCGTACTCGGTCTCCGACCCAGTCGAACACCCACGCCTTGCGTGCCTCCGCCTCCAGGTCGAAGGGCACGACCCGGGTGACGGCCAGGGCGGCGGACGCGGCCCCGCCGATGTTGGCGATCACGCCCGGGACCAGGATGCCGCCCGAAGCGGCCACCTTCTCCTTGGCCGAGGCGCTGGAGGCGAGGTTGGCACCCTCGACGACAAGTCCGGCGCGCAGACGGTGGGTGTTCTCGGCGGTGAGCGCGTACTTCTGTGCCGCGAGGACCAGCAGGTCGGCGTCTACGTCGAGCCAGGCGTCCGGCTCGGCGGAGAGAGCGACGTGCTGTGGCAGACGCGAGCGGTCGATCCGCCCGAACTCGTCGGTGACGGCGATCAGATCGGCCACCGGCAGCCGGTCCGCGCTGATGGTGCCGTCGATGTCGGCGACGCCCACGATGACGTGCCCGCGGTCCTCCAGGAACTGTGCGACCGCCCGGCCCACCGTGCCGAAGCCCTGCACCACGACCCGGGCCGACTCTGTCCGGCCACGTTCCTCCAGGGCGGTGACCGCTGCCACCCCGACGCCGTGTCCGGTGACGTCGATCAGGGGCTCGTAGTAGGTACGCCAATCGACCGGCATGTCCGGGGCACCGAGCCGGTAGCGCGGGTCGTAGCCGGCCTCGGAGAAGAAGACGGCTCGGTCGGCGGAGGTGACACCCATATCGATGCCGAGGTGGATGCCGCCGTACAGCAAAGGCTTGACGGTCCGGCCGAAAGTACGGAAGGTCTCCTCGCGGTTGCTGCCGTCGGAGACGATGCCGCCCTTGGCGCCGCCGATGCGCAGCCCTGCGAGCGTGAACTTGTCGGTCATGTCACGGGCCAGTCCGCGGACCTCCTCCTCGGTGACCCCCGGGGTCATCCGCACCCCGCCCATGGCCAGGCCGTCGACGAGCGTGTCGACCACCACCCAGCCCTTGATGGGGCCGCCGCTGCCAGTCAGGTGGACGGTGAAGGCGGGCTCTTGCGTGTCTTCCAAAATGCTCATGGCAACTCCCAAGTCCTTGGGTGAGTAGGTGAATCGGCGGTGGTCACCGGTAGAGCTGCGTGAAGCCGCGCAGGATCTCCTGGCCGTCGCTGCGGAACTCCAGATGCGCCTGGGAACCGAAGATGCGTCCGTCGTCGGAGCGGAGGAACTCGACGGGCGCGTGCGCGGAGCGGCCGATGGAGCGGAAGCCCTCCGGGGCCTCCTGGAGATAGAGGGTGTGCCGGTGGAACACCGTTACCGTCGGTTTGACGTGGGTGAACAGCGGCTCTTCCTTGTCGACCTGCACCTCGTAGCCGCCGACCCGCTGCGGGCCCTCTGCGAGCCGGCCACCGGCCGAGACCGCCAGGATCTGCATGCCGCCGCAGATCCCGAAGACCGGCACATCGGCGGTCATGACGAGATCGACGAGCGGCTTGTAATGGTCGCGGTCGTAGGCCCGCACCTTGGTGCCGCTCAGCACGATCGCCTGGTAGCGGCCGTCGAGTCGGGATGGCACGGACAGCGCGTCGACCACGTCGGTGGCCGAGCCGAACTCCTCGAAGCGGCGGCGCAGTTGGGGCAGGGACAGGGTTCCGTTGTTGACGACCAGGACACGGGGCTGCGCCACGTATGTACTCCTCACGTTCGCGTGATGACGGTGCCGGTGCGGGCGGCGAGCAGATCGGTGACGGGCGCGCTGCCGATGACGACCCGCCCCACACCGCGCTCCAGGGCTTCGCCGGCGGCCCGCAGCTTCTTGCGCATGCCGCCGGTGGCGCCCTTGTCGCGGAACGCGGCAGCGGCCTCGGCGCCGATCTTGCGCACCGGCTCGCCGTCGATCAGCAGGTGTGCTACGTCGGTGACGAGCACCAGGTCGGGTGCGCCGACGGCGCCGGCGAGAGCGGCGGCGGCCCGGTCGGCGTCGGTGTTGACCTCCCGGCCCGACGTGTTGCGGGCCAGCGGAGTGACCAGCCGGGCGTCGCCGGGCTCCAGATCCTTCAGCAGGGTCGGGTCCGCGCCGGTGACCGGGCCTACCAGGTTCTCCAGCTCGACCAGTCGCTTGTCCTGCCACCACCAGCGCTCCGCCTCACCCGCGGCGAGCAGTCCGTCGCTGCCCAGTAGTCGTTCGACACGCAGGCCGCGCCGTTCCAGCCGCTCAAGCACCTCGATGCCGAGCCGGGCGCTGACGGTCTTGATGTCGTCGATGACTTCGGGTGTGGTCCAGCGGCTCTGGTTGCCGTACCGGTCGCGCAGGATCGCCGATGGCTCGCGGTAGCGGGCGCTGAGTTTCCTCAGCGGCTTGGACCAGCCGTGCACGAGGACGAGCGGACGCTGTCGGCCCAGCCGGGCGAGGTCGTCCCACCAGGCGCCGTCGAGGTCGTCGAGGCAGCTGCCGCCGAGTTTCACGACGGCCGGGGCCTCTCGTGGGTCATGGGTCGGGCTCATGCGGGCATCACCGGGTGCATGGTCAGACCCGTCTCCTCGGGCAGCCCGAACCGGAGGTTCACCGCCTGCACGGCCTGGCCCGCCGCGCCCTTGACCAGGTTGTCCAGGGCAGCGAGGACGACGATCCGGCCGCCCTCCTCGTCGTACATCGCCGTCACATCGCAGTAGTTGGAGCCGAGCACCGCCTGCGGGTCCGGCACCGGGATCAGCGTCTCGGCGTGCCGCCGCACCCGCACAAATCGGTGCTCCTTGTAGAAGCGCAGGTACGCCCGCTGCAGCGTGCGCTGGTCGACCTCGCCGTCGGTGAACACATAGCTGCTGGTGAGCAGCCCGCGCACATGAGAGACGCCGTACGCCGACATGCTCAGCGAGCCGAGCGTGCCGGGCTTGCTGCGCTCCAGGAAGTCGCTGACCTCCGCCGCATGCCGGTGACCCGTGGGCGCGTACGGTGCGATGGCGCCGTTGCGGAAGGGGTGCAGGTCGGTGGTACGCAGTTGCAGGCCGCCGCCGCTGGAGCCGCTCTTGCCGTCCACCACGACGGTCTTCAGGTCAAGGCCGAGGCCGAGGGTGAGCGGGGCGAGGCCGAGCGTGATCGCGGTGGCGTAGCAGCCGGGCAGCGAGATCAGCGCCGCGTCGGCCAGCTGGTCACCCACCAGCTCCGGCACGCCGTAGACGAACCGGTCGGCCAGGTCGGCGCGCCGCTGGACCTTCGGGTACCAGCGTGTGTGCCGCTCCTGGGTGCGGATGCGGAAGGCGCCGCTCAGGTCGACGACGGCCGGGACACGGTCGGCGAGCAGCGCGGCCAGTTCGGCGGAGACCGGGGCGGGGGTGGCCAGCAGGATGACGTCGACCTGGTCGGCGACCTCCTCGGCGACCGGCTGTACGGTCAGGCCGGTGTCGATGCGCAGACCCGGGTGCAGTTCGGCCGGGCGCCTGCCGATGTTGGAGGAGCCCCCGAGAAAGGTCAGCTCCAGGTCGGGGTGCTGGGTGATCAGCCTGATGAGTTCGCCGCCGGCCAGCCCGGAGGCACCGACGACTCCTACGCGGATCATGCGAGCAGCTCCTGCACGTAATGGCCGATGGCCGAGGCGACGTCCGCGCCGGTGGCCGAGGCCACGGCCCGGAAGCCGGGGGCGTGGTTGACTTCGTTGACGACGTAGCCGTCGGCGGTGCGGAAGAGGTCGACTCCGTAGATGCCGGGCCCGAGTTCCGCCGTCACAGCCTCGACGATCTTGATCACGTCGGGGTCGTGGGCGACGGCCCGGCTGTCGTTGCCGAGTGCGGCGTTGTTGCGCCAGTCCGTGCCGCCGCTGGCGAACTCCGCGGCGCCGACCAGCTCATGGCCGACGACCAGGCAGCGCACCGAGGTGCCGCCCATGTACGGCTCGACCAGGCAGGCTTGCTCGAAAGCGTGGCCGAGGTCCTCGATGTAGTCGTACACGGACTGCGCGGTGTCGGCGTGCCGGATCAGCGTGACCCGCTTGCCCATGCCGCCGAAGACCGGCTTGAGCACCACCGGGAGTTCTAGTTCGGCGAGCGCCTGCTCGAAGTCCTTGCGTGACAGCACGAGCCGGAAGTCCGGCACCGGGACGCCGGCGGTGCGCAGGACGGTGCGCAGCGCGGCCTTGTTCTCGCAGGCGTGGATCGCCCGGGCCGTGTTGAGGGTGCGTGCTCCGGCGGCCTCGGCGAGGCTCGCGACCAGGCCGCCACGGGTGTAGCTGCGGCTGCGCACCAGCACCGCGTCGTAGTCCCGGACGGACGGGGCGTCGGAGTGGCCGAGGCACAGAGACTCGTCGTTGACCCAGTCGAGGGAGAGGCCGAACTCATCCGCCCGCTGGATCAGTTGACGCTCCTCCCAGGCGATCCGGTCTGCGACGACGGCGACTTTGCGGCCCATCTCACTGACCCCAGTCGCGCAGCTGAACCTCGACCATCTGCAGGGTCAGCCGCCCGTCTGCGATGTCCTCGACGCGCAGCGTGAGCATGCACTCGGGGCAGGAGAGGGTCTCGCCCTGGACGACCGGGGGCACGGTCAGCTCGGTCTCGCATTCCGGGCAGGCGCCGGTGAGGGTTGCGGTGGACATGTGGAGCTCCGTTCTTGAGCTGAAAAACAGTTGGGCTGTGAAGGTCGCTCAGACGGACTGGAAGTCGATCGCGGCCTTGCGGATCGCATCCCGGTCCAGGAGCGGGCCGCCGGCCCGCTCCTGGCGGTCGATGAGCCACGGAGTGAAGGCGTCGACGTCGACGAAGATCCCGGAGTCTGCCAGCGCCCACTTGACGAGAGCCGAGGTCAGCCGGGTGCGGACCCGCAACTCACGGGCGTTGCCGACCAGTTCGGCGGGCAGGGTTTCGTAGGCCTCCGGGTGGCTGAGCTGACCGGGCAGCTCGTAGGCGAAGGCGTGCGGCGTGGTCGGGCCGGACTGGAAGGCCTCGCCGAGGCCGGAGCCCTTGAGGGCGATGCGGGACAGCTCGGTGAGGTGGGTGAGGTCGAAGCGGGTGTCGCCGTGCACGACCCGCAGCGAGGTGAGCAGTTCGGCCAGGGGGGCGTTGCCGCCGCGCTCGCCTATGCCGCCGACGGTCGCCGAGATCCACTGTGCTCCGGCGCGGACGGCGGCGAGTGAGTTGGCGACGGCCATGCCCAACATGTTGTGCGAGTGGATTTCGACCTCGGAGCCGTCGATCGCGGTGAGGTCGGCTATCACCGCCTCCATCTGCCAGGGCGAGAGGTAGGCGACGGTCTCGGCGAGCCGGAACCGGTCGGCCCCGGCCTCGAAGCCGGCGGTGACATACGGGACGAGCCGCTCCCTCGGGGTACGGGCCCCGTCCTCGCCGCTGAAGGTGACGTGGAAGCCCCGCTCCTTGGCCTGTGTGATCGCCGAACGGGCCAGCGCATGCAGGAACTTGGCGCTCGGCGAGCCCAGCTTCAGGTTGGCGTGCTGCTCCGAGGTGGGGATGGAGTACATGATGTGGCGCACGCCCAGGCGCTCGGCCTCGTCGAGAGCCCGGGCCACCTGCTGCCGGTCCCGTACCACGAGGAGCGTCATGCTGCGCTCGGGGCCGACGGTTTCGTGCACGGCCTCGACCAGAGGGGCGTCCTTGGAGCCCGGTCCGGAGACCATGCCTACTTCGACCAGTTCGACGCCGGTTCGCACCAGCAGGTCGGCGACGGTCGCCGCGTCCTTCGGGCCGAACTCGACGCCTGCCATGTGCGCGGAGTCGCGCAGTGTGGCGTCGGATATCTTCGGCGGGATCGGGAGTTTCTCTTGGTTTTCCGCTGCTGCCATTTCAGTTCACTCCTTGTTCCAGAAAGGAATTTTCATCCCTGCTTCCAGAAGAGTTCGGTGAACCGCAATCCGGAAACGGATGCGGCTGGCGCTGACCAACAGCCTCCGTGCTGAGACCGGTTCAAAGCAACGACTTCCGCGTCAGAGGGCTGTGGAAAAGTGTCAGGGAATGTCAGGAACGACAGGACGTGCAAGAACGATGTCGGTCGTACGAAAAAGAGGACGGAATGCGGTGATCGGACGGTTGTACTGCGCCTACCGTGCCGTTCATGGACCTTCTCTCACTGCCCCGCCTCGGACTCGTCGTCCCGCCGGAGAACCCCACCGCGGAACCGGAGTTCACCACTCTGTTCGGTCACCGCGTGAACGTGTACACGGCCCGCTTCCCGGTGACACCAGGACTCGGTCTCAGGGACATGCTCGAGTCCTATAACCGCGTCCTGCCCGACATGCTCGGTCAGTTCGGCGGCATGCGGCTGGACGGGGCCGTGGTGGCGTGCAGCGCCTCGCACTACTTGCTGGGCCCGGACGGCGATCACGCCTTCTGCGCCGAGTTGTCCGACCGGGCAGGCTTCCCGGTGTGGTCCTCGACGCAAGCGATCCTGGCCGCCTGCGAGGCCCTGGGCGTGCGCCGGCTGAGCCTCGTCTCGCCGTACCAGCCGTGGCTCACCGACACCTCGCGCACCTTCTGGGAGCGGGCCGGCCTCACGGTCGACGGGGTGGTGCTGGTCCCTGCGCGCTCAGCGCCCGGCGGCGGCCGGCACTACGACCCGTACGAGGTGACGACCGAGGCAATACGCGAACGAATCGCGGCGAGCGAACTCCCCGACGACACTGCTCTGTTGTTCACCGGCACGGGCATGGGCACGCTCGCCGCACTCGACGAACTGGCCCGGCACGAGCCAGGCCGCACGCTGCTCACGTCCAACCTGGCGTCAGCCTGGTGGGCAGGGCGCACATTGCTCGGCAGCGATGCGGGCGAGGCGCACTCGCTACTGAGGCGACTGGAGAAAACGGCGGTGTGAGACGTGGAGGGCCCCCGGCGTACGGGCCCTCCACGCGCTCCCGGCTCTCGGCGGCCTATGACGCCTCGCGTATCCCGGGCGTCTCCGACATCTCAGGGGTGCGGCCTCCGCCGTATCCCATCCGGTAGCCGACGCCGCGTACGGTGGTGATCCACCGGCTGCAGCCGAGTTTCGCCCGCAGGCTGCTCACATGGGTATCTATGGTGCGGCTGGTGCAGGCCCAGTTGTGGCCCCATACCTCGGCCATCAACTCTTTTCGTGACACGACCGTTTCGGGATTCACGGCCAGCGCGTAAAGCAGCTCGAATTCCTTCGAGGTGACCGGAACCAGCCGGTCATGCAGCCGTACTTCCCGCCTGCGTGGATCTATGTGCAGCGGGCGCAGGGAAATGGTCTTCGCCGGGGCCGCGCTGCGGTGGGCACGGCGCAGCACGGCCTCTATCCGCGCGCCGATTTCTCTGAAACCCCAGGTCTTCGCCACACAGTCGTCCGCCCCGGCGCGCAGTGCGAGAACTCGTTCCAGTTCGTCGTCGAGGTCGGTCACGGCTATCAGCGGGGTGTCCCCGTCGCTGCGCACCGACCGGCACACCTCCAGTCCGTCGATGTCCGCGAGCTCCAGTGAGAGCAGCACCAAATCCGCGTCACGGTACGTGCGCAGTGCCCGCGCCCCGGTGTGCACGCTTCGCGTGGTGTAGCCCTGTCTGCGCAGGTCGCGCTCGATTGCCTCGGCAGCCGAGGCATCGTGCTCCACTACAAGTACGTTCGTCACCCTTGCCGTCCCCTCTTCATCGGCTCCCTCGGTTGCTGTCAGCTCGCGGTCCTGCTCGGCTCGGTCACGGGGGTGCCAGAGCGGACAGGGGCGTTGCCTGAGACGCCGTCGAGGTATTGGTAGAGGTGTGCGGCTGACGCCATCGTCATGTGGTGGTGCCAGCCCGGGAAGGAGCGACCTTCGAAGTCCAGGACGCCGAACCGATTTTGCAGGACGGAGACCGTCGACAGGGCAGCGGTCCGGCCACGCACCAGGGAGAGCACCTCATCCACTGGCAGGTCCGTGAGGCTGGTGATCCAGTACCGGGCGGGCAGTCGGCCCTCCGGGGCGGGTCGCTCCAGGATCCGGTATGTGCGCGAGGCGCCGTCGGCGCCCGCCCCCAGCTGCGGCAGCCGGACCGTGCCGGCGTATGCGTGGATCGGCACCACCTTGGTGCGGCCGTCCGGAGTCTGCCGCACCATCACATGGGGCTGCCGGGCGTGCCGCATCTCCATGATGGCACCCACGGTGCTTACGGTCGGCGTGTGCTGTCCGACGAGCACGACCTGTCCGGGATCGACCTCGCACACCACGTCCAGCCGCTCCCGGGCCAGCCCCGCGAGCACGCCGGCTGCATCGTCACACCGGGTCAGGTCGAGGACCCAGGGCAGCCCGGCCGCGTGCGGCAGCGTGACCACGTTCGCGGCATAGTCGAGGACGTAGGCGCCGACGGGACGCTCCTTCTCCTCCTCAGGTATCCGGGCACGCTGCCTGCGCTGCGGGTCCCAGTCCCAGGGGCCACTGAGCACCAGACTCCAGTCGACCGGGAATGATTGGTTGTCGACGGCCAGGAAGAGGCCCAAGGCACGCTGGCAGTTGACGGGCTGTCCGGTCGCGGGGTCCACGCGATCGTGCACGCCCACTGAGTGGTCACCGTTCTTCGGGATGATGAGTTCGGCGACCGACCATGCGTAGGGCGCCGCACCCGCGGTGACGCGCTCGGCGAGCCTGCGGCGCACCGGCTGCCATTCCCAGGGGCTGGCGTTGATGAACTGGTGCAGCCCGCGTACTGCCGCCGCGGGTAAGGAATCCGCGCGCGCCATGCGCCGTGGTGTCTTCTTGCCGGATCCGTGGATCAGAGACCACAGATACGCTTGGGCCCAACGGCGTTGCTCCACCCGGTGAAGCGATTGGAAGATGTCCTCGACAAACCCCTGCATACGCGCGCCGTGGGTTGTTGCAGTGCGTGTCTCTCTCGACGGCATAAACGCTACGTCCCCTCGTATTTCGCAACGCTCGCACCGTGGTCGGTGCATCGTGCATGTTGCACGTGCAACAAAATACCGTCGGGGCAACAGTTCTGTCTGTTGAGCTTACGCACTTCGCGACTTCGCGTGCTGATCAGGGCAAACGAGGTAGGCGGCCACGGGAGGACGGCGCGAACCAGAGGCCGGAAAACCCTGCTTGGCGCGATACCGATGCCCTCATTCAGGTTCGGCCGGTGAGTGTCAAAATCTCATTAACAAAATGTGGGTGGCCTAAATCCCGGCGACCGCCGAAGGCCGGGGGATACCTTCGGCGGTCAGTTTGTGGGGGCCGACGTGCAGTCGCTCAGCGCCGGTGCGCCGCCAGTGTGTCCAGCCAGTTGCCCACCAGGCCGTGTACGGCGTCCGGTTGGTCGAGGTGGACGTTGTGGCCGGCGCCGTCGATGACGGCGTAGGTCGCGCGTGGATAGTGCTCCATGAGCTCCAACTGGTCCCGCCAGCCCACCATGTGGTCCTGGCGGCCCGTCACCACCAGGTGTGTGCCGTCGTGGGTGCCGAAGCGGGACTCCGGGGTCTGCGTGAGCAGGTACGCCTTGAGCAGCGCAGCGGCGTCCTCGCGGTGGTGGGCGCGGATGCCGGGCAGTACATGGTCGCGGAAGGTGCTCCAGCCCGCGTCGTCCTGATACAGCGCGATGCCTTCGAACACCTCGCGGTCGGCCGGGTCGAGCGAGGCCAGCAGTGCCTCGTCCCGGGTGAGCACCTGCCGCTCGGGCAGCACACGTTCACCTGTCGGCTTGACCAAGGGCGCGATCAGCGCCGTTCCCAGGACCTGCCAGCCTCGCTCGGCGATCAGGTGCCGGGCGAGCTGACCGCCGTAGGAGATGCCCACGACCGCGAACGGCTCGTCGCCGATGACCTTGTCGACGAACCGCAGCACCGCCTCGCCCATGGCCTCGGCCGTGACAGGCCCGGCCAGCCGCGGCGAGCGGCCGGATCCGGGCAGGTCGACGTAGAGCCGCCGCCAGCCGCGGCGCGCGGCGAACACGGGCTCCAGAGGGAGCAGGAGCCGGTGGTCGATCGTGTAGCCGTGCAGCATTACCACAGGTGTGCCGGAGCCGAACTCGACATGGTGCAGCAGTTGCTGCACCGGCTCAGGCGTGTCGGTGTTCCGGGTCGATCCAGTGTCTTCGGTCATGGCTCCACAGTCCGATGCTGACATTGGTGTGATGGTCAAATTTCCTGTGAGAGTGGCTGGTTGACAGCCTCAGCCTGGTCAGGCGGCATGTCCGTCGCGCACCATGTCGAGGTACGCGGCGACGGCGTCACGGTTGCGGACCAGAAACCGGATGCGCTTGGTCATCCGGTCCCGTTCCCGTTCCAGCGCGGCGATGATCTCCGGCGAGGCGTCGGAGACGTGGATGGCTCCCGGCTCCTCCAGACAGGGCAGGATCTGCCGGATGATGCGGGTCGGCAGGCCCGCGTCGAGCAGGCCGCGTATCTGCCGGACGCGGTCCACGTTGCGCTCGTTGTAGCAGCGCCAGCCGTTGGACTCGCGCCGGGAAACGATCAGCCCCTGCTCCTCGTAGTAGCGCAGCAGTCTTCGGGAGGTGCAGGTGCGCTCCGACAGCTCTCCGATGCGCATACGAACTCCTCATCGCCCTTTGTCGCCTTGTTCGCCTGATGCGCTTACGCCGCCGACCTCTTGGCCGGGAATCCGTGGCTGCGGGCGAGCACGACGACGGCGATCACCGGCAGCATGAGCAGCAGCACGCTCCACGGCAGGGATCCGCTGCCACTCAGGTCGAGCAGCACGCCACCGATCACGCCGCCGCCCGCCATCGCGACGTTCCAGAGCGTGACCAGCATGGCCTGGGCCGCATCAGCGGCCGACTCGCCTCCTGCTTCACCGGCCGCGGTCTGCAGCAGCGTCGGCACCCCACCCCAGCCCAGGCCCCACAGCACGGCGGCGACGTAGACGAGTGCGGTGTGGTCGGCCAGCACAGCCAGCACCGCTGCGGCCACCGCGACCAGCAGGGAGCTGGCCACGGTCAGCGCACGCAGCCGCCGGTGGATCTGCGCGCCGACCATCCAGATACTGGCCAGCGAGGCGGCGCCGAAGACGAGCAGCACGAGGTCGGTGTTCCCGCCGATGCCGAGGTCGTCGAGGAACGTGGCGATGTACGCGTAGATGATGGTGTGCGCCAGGACGAAGACCAGGGTGACGAGCAGGACCGGGGCCACGCCGGGCACGCGCAGGGCATGCAGCATCTTCGGCCGCTCGCCGCCCTCCTGGCCGGGGAAGTCCGGTACGGCGGCGGCGATCCACGCCAGCAGCACCACGGTCAGAGCGGTCATTGCGAGGAAGGCCACGCGCCAGTCGGTCACCTTGCCGAGGAAGGTGCCGGCGGGCACGCCGAGCGAGAGCGCAACCGGAATGCCCGCCATTGCGACGGCGATCGCCCGTCCCTGCAGATGGGCCGGGGCCAGTCGGCGCGCATACCCGGCGAGCAGTGCCCAGGCCAGGCCCGCCGCGATGCCCGCGACGAAGCGCGCGGCCATGGTCAGCCCGTAGACGGAGGACAGCGCGGTGACGGTGTTGGCTACGGCGAAGCCGACCATGGCGGTCAGCAGCAGGCGCTTGCGGCGCCAGCCGGCGGTGATCGCGGTCAGCGGGATCGCGGTGAGCGCGGTGCCGATCGCGTAGATCGTGACCGTCTGGCCGGTCGCGGACTCGCTCACGTGCAGGTCACGGCTCATCGCCGGGAGCAGACCGGCGGGCAGGGTCTCGGTGAGACTCGTGATGAAGACGGCGGTCGCGAGGGCCAGCAGGGCGAACATGGGCAGCTTCTGCGGCTGTTCGCCGACCCCCTGCCGGTGCGCTGCGGCGCCGGTCTGCGCGGCTGAGCCGGCCGCGGTCTCCGGTGTGGTGCTCATGCGTGTGCTCCAGGGTTGTCGGGGATGCGGTGGGCGGACGCTTTCGGGCCCGCCTCGATGGGGTGAGCGAGCGGTCGTTCACGGCTGGTGCGGTGTCATGGCCGGCTGAGGCCGCCATCGACCGGGAGGTGGCCGCCGGTGGTGAACGTGGCGTCGGTGGCCAGAAAGAGCGCGGCGCGGGCGACCTCCTCGGCGGCGCCTAGGCGGCCCAGCGGTGGCAGGGGCGTACCGCCGCCGCCCGGAGCTTCGATACAGCCCGGCGCCACGGCGTTGACGCGGATGCCACGGGAGACAAGCTCGGAGGCGAGTGCCTGCACGGCGGCAGACGGTGGGCCGGGCGCCGTGAGTACGACCGCGCCGCCGTCCCTGAGGCTGGACCGCAGCTGACAAGCGGTGGCCACCGAATCGGCGAACAGCAGGTCGATCTCGCCGCCGGGGCCGAGGCAGGCCGTCACACCGGACGGGGGGACGACCTGGGCGGTGGAGCCCAGTTCGGCGCACAGGCCGCGGCGCTCCTCAGCGGTGCGGGCGGTCAGCACGACCTGGGCGCCGCCTTCCACCAGGCGCTTGGCGATGGCCAGCCCGATTCCGGTGGCCTCGCCGATGACAACGGCCCTCCGGCCCGCGTACTTGGTCATGCCGCCGCTCCCTCCCCCGCACCTGCCTCCTGTGCCGGGGCACGTGGTGCGGCCCGGCGGACACGACTGTGCGCCGGGCCGCTTCGGGAAACCTTCGGAACGGCTGATGGTCGGCTTACGGTCGGGCACGGTGCCGGGTTGTCAGCGGCCTCGGTGGCCATCGAGGGCGGAACGGTTCCGTGACGTACAGTGACGCACATGCGGTTTGGGGTGCTCGGCCCACTGACGGTGTGGGACGACAATGGGGTGGCAGTCAGGGTTCCCGAGGCGAAGGTCAGGGCGCTGCTCGCCGATCTGCTCGCGCATGACGGCGGTCCGGTCTCAGCGGACCGCCTCATCCACGACCTGTGGGGCGACCGACCGCCGGGCCGGCCCGCGGGTGCGCTGCAGGCCAAGGTCTCGCAACTGCGCCGGGTCCTGGGCCGGGACCGCGTGGTGCGCCAGCCGTCCGGCTACCGGCTGCGACTCGACGGCGACGCCGACGAGGTGGACGCCACCCGGTTCCGCGACCTCGTGGACCGGGCCCACGACGTCGCAGACCCGAGCACCCGGGCCGCGCTGTTCACCGAGGCACTCGAGCTGTGGCGCGGGCCCGCCTACGCAGACTTCGCCGATCGGGAGTTCGTCCGCGGGGCCGCGCAGCGTCTCACAGAGCAGCGGTTATCCGCACTGGAAGAGCAGGCCGAGGCCCGTCTCGCGGTCGGCGACCAGGCGCTCCTCGCCGGGGAACTCACCGACCTGGTGGCCCGGCATCCGCTGCGGGAACGGTTCCGCGCGCTGCAGATGCGGGCGTTGTACGCGGCCGGCCGGCAAAGCGAGGCGCTCACGGCGTACGAGGATCTGCGCTCGCGTCTCGTCGCCGACCTGGGCGTCGATCCGAGCCCCGAACTCGCCGCACTGCACCAGGCGGTGCTCCGCCAGGATCCGGAGCTGAGGGCGGTGCGGAACGCCGCCCTCCCTCATCCTCGCGGCGAGCGGGACGCCATCAGCTCTCGTCCCCCTGCGGAGGCGAACGCGGGCGCTGGGCCCGCACCCTCCAGCCTGCCCGCTTCCCTTACTCCTCTCATCGGCCGCGACGAAGCCCTCGTCCACCTCTCCGAACTCCTGTGTGCTGCACGGCTGGTGACTCTCAGTGGTCCGGGCGGAGTGGGCAAGACCCGGCTGGCCGTGGCGGCAGCCGACGCGGTTCACTGCGGTGGGGCTGCCGAAGGCCTGCCCGACGGGACCTGGTTCGTGGAGTTCTCCGGTGTCCGCGACGGGACTGCCGCCGAACTCGCCCAGATCGTCACCGCGGCGCTCGGCATCAGCGACCATGCGCCATCCGCCATGCCGGTCTCCGGCACCGGCGCCCGGTCGCCCGCGCACCACCTCGCCGCCGTGCTGCGCGACCGGCGCGCGCTGCTCGTCCTGGACAACTGCGAGCACGTCGTCGACGCCGCCGCCGAACTCGCCTCCCTGCTCCTGCGTACTGCGCCAGGCCTGCGCGTGCTGGCCACCAGTCAGGAGCCGCTCGGCCTGCCGGGTGAGGAGGTGTTCGCGGTGGAGCCGCTGCCCACCGATGACGCGGTACGGCTGTTCACACAACGGGCCGCCGCCGCGGCGCCCGGCTTCTCACTGGCCCCGGACGCCTGCGACGCCGCCGAGCGCGCTGCCGTCACGGAGATCTGCCACCGTCTGGACGGCATCCCACTCGCCCTGGAACTGGCCGCGACCCGCGTGCGGGCCCTGGGCGTGCACGAGCTGGCGGCCCGTCTCGGCGACCGGTTCCAGCTCCTGAACTCGGGACGGCGCGGCGCGCCCGAGCGCCAGCAGACCCTGCGCGCGGTGATCGACTGGAGCTGGGAGCTGCTCAGCGCGCCCGAGCGCATCGTGCTGCGCCGCCTGGCCGCCTTCAGTGACGGCTGCGACCTTCAGGCGGCCGAGGCGGTCTGCGCGGGTGACGGCGTCACCGGTACCGAGGTGCCCGACCTGGTGATCCGGCTCGTCGACCGGTCCCTGGTGGCCGTGGTGGCCGGACCGACCGGCCCTCGCTACCGGCTCCTGGAGTCCGTCGCCGCGTACGCGACCGAGCGGCTGCACGAGATGGAGGACATCGCCGCCGTACGCGACCGGCACCTGAGCCACTACCTCGCGCTCGCCGAACGCGCTGAGCCCGAACTGCGCGGCGCCGGGCAGCGGTCCTGGCTCACCCGGCTCGACGCCGAGTCCGGCAACCTGCGGGTGGCCCTCGACGAGGCGCTGCGCCGGGCCGTAGCCGGGACCCCGGCCCAGGCAGCACGCCTGGCTGTCTCCTTGGCTTGGTGGTGGCTGGTGCGCGGCCGCCTCACTCAGGCCCGCCGCAGCCTGCGCGCGGTCCTGGACGCCTCGACGGCCGCGAACGCGGAATCCGATCACGCCGAACTGGCTGTGCTGCACGCTGCCTTCGCCCTGCTCACCGGCGATCATGCCACCGCCACCACCATCCCGGACGGCGACGCCGTCCCCGACCCGGTGCGCCGGGCGCGATCGCTGTGGCTATGTGCGTACGGCCTGTTCAGCGCAGGAGCGGCGGCCGAGAGCGGCGAGCTGAACGACCGGGCACTGACCCTGTTCACCTCGGCGGGCGACCAGTGGGGCACCGCAGCCGCACTCGGGCTGCGGGCCACGCTGGCGCTGATACGCGGTGACCTCGACGGGCTGGGCCGCGACGGGCGGTGCAGCGCCGCGCTTTTCCGCGAGGTGGGTGACCGTTGGGGTGAACTGCAGACGGTGTCGCCGCTCGCGGCGCTCGCCGAGATCAAGGGCGAGTACGAGCACGCCGCAGACCGCCAGTACGAAGGGCTGCGGATGGCTCGCGAACTGGGCCTGGCGGCCGAGGTGTCGGCCCGGCTGTCCGGTCTGGGCCGCCTGGCGCTGCTGGCCCACGATTGGGACCGGGCCCGGGACCTGCACGAACAGGCACGGCGCAGCGCCGCCGAACAGGGCTACAAATACGGCGAGATCCACGCCGAGATGGGCCTCGCGCTCGGCGCCCGCCGCTCCGGCGACCTCGACGCCGCCGAGGTGCACCTACGCCACCTGCGCGACGGCTACGCGGACGTGTCCTCACTGGCGGGCGACCACCTGGTGCTGGCCGAGCTCGGCTTCGTAGCCGAACTGCGGGGCGATGCCGACCGGGCTGAGGCCCACCATCTGCGCGGCTTGGAGGTGGCCCGCACACTCGGCGAACCGCGCGCCTTCGCACTGTCCCTGGAGGGACTGGCCGGCGCGGCAGCCCTACTGGGAACCGGGCCCGCCGCGTGCTGTGCGGCTCTCCTGCTTGGCGCGGCCGACGCGGCCCGCCGCAGCGTAGGCGCACCGCTGCCGACGGCGGAACGCACCGACGTGGACCGCATCACCCACGCGGCGGGCACCACCCTGGGCGATGCGGCCTTTACGAAGACCTTCGCCCACGGCACTCGCCTGGCCCCCGAGGAAGCGCTACGCCAAGCCGCACCGGTCCTGGCGCGACTCACTCAGGAGGGCGACCAGCAGGTCCCGACCGACTGTGAATCCCCCGCTCCGCGCCGTCGGCGCTGAGCGCTGTGCCGGTCGGCTGGCCATGGGCGAGTTGCCCTAGTTATTCATCCTTGCTTGTTCTGCGGCCCGTCCAGGTACGGGCGATGGGGCGCCGGACGGGGTAGAGAACATCGGTGATCGCTGATCGGACCGATGCATCTCGGGCTCTGACGCGAGAAGAACTGCTCACCCTCCCGGCTGCTGTGAACCTGAAAACGGCGAACCGTGCGCTGTCCCTCAGCCGGACCACTGGCTATGCGTTGGCCAAGCGAGGTCAGTATCCGTGCTCGGTGCTCCGCCTGGGCAACGCACTGCGCTACACACACCGCGCTTCACACCGTTGGAGGCACCCGATGAGCGCGGAAGAAGCGGTCCACGCCGCAGAGTTCCTGATTGCGGGCCGCTTGGCCGCTCACCTTTCATCCTGCCTGGGCGTAATGGACGAAGTTAGAACCAGGCTTAGTGAAGCCTCGGTCTCATTCGGCTTGCCAAAATTCAAACGAATTCGGCGACCTAATTTATCCTGAAAAGGCGCCCGAGGTTCGGTAGCGTCTGGATCCCTCATCCTCGATCCACCGCGTGAATATTGATCACGGGTGTCGGGCGGGTTGCGGGTGTTTCTTCGGGGTGCGGGCAGCGGTGATCGCCGGGTGGCCGTCC